>JALGYA010000313.1 GCA_029824475.1 Fimbriimonadia bacterium
AGCCGAACGAGCAGTTTAGAATTGGAGCAGCCTTCGTCCAAGGCAGCCAATTCGGTACACCAGACTTCGCCTTCGATCCCCTGTACTCGACCCGCGCTGCACACGTGAGGGCGGATCTTGAGATAGGACCTTGGACAGGCCGCTATCTCGCCAAGTACGACTTGAATCTGGAGAGTTGGTACGACCGAGAATTCGAGCTGGCCATCGCAGCGGATGGATTCGAGCCGTTCATTCTCGTGAGGCAGCAGCCAAATGAATTCATGATCGGGTTTAGGTTCAGAATGAACGAGTTTGTCGACTTGATGAAAGGCGAGAAGCTTCAGGACAGACGATGAGCGGCCAGCCCTCGCAGCAGGAAGAATTGAAGGCATTTTCCGTTAGTGCCGAGCAGTGTCAGGACTTCAAGACATCCTCTCAAATCGAGTGGATTCTGCCAGCGGGGAAGTTCGGGTTCGCGATGGGGACAGCGTCTGGGGCTGCGAGCAGAAGACTCCACTCCCACCTGGCCGTGACGTTGGGCCCTGGCGACAAGCCAGCGGCTGCCTTGATAGCCTTGGAGGCAGTCACCGCCTCCCGCGGCACCAGAGTCGGCATTTCCACAAATACATACGCCGGAGCTGTTCATCCAGAGGGCTTCCGTCGTCTCCAGTCATTCATGGCGGGGCCGGCGTGCGAATGGGTGTTCAAGTCTGGCGCCACGAGCATCACAAAGCGTCTGAAGATGCACGCAGACGGCCTGGGATGTACAACGACCTACGAAAACAAGGGCGAAGGGGCCGTCCAACTGAGAATTCGCCCGCTGATCGGCTGGAGAAGAGAGCACGAGCCGTTCACGGCGAGCGAGGGCTTTCCAGCGCATCTTTCGTTTCCCTCAAGTGAGACTGAGATTGAGATGGAGGAGGCGACGCTCACGCTCAGGCATGACGATGCCGAGCGGCTGCCTTCCACCGGCTGGCACTACCGGTTTTGGCTGGAGAAGGAGGAGGAGGAGGGGGCGCCTGCGCTCGATGACGTCTACTGCCCCTGTGAACTCTCGTGGCTGCTTGAGCCTGGCGGGATTGCGAGAATCACAGCGTCCCTGACGGGTTCACGCGATCATATCGAGATACCAGCGATGTCGGAAGCGGCGACTCTGAAAGACCAGCTCTGCTCGGCAGCATCTCTCCATGTCGTCTCTGATGAGGCTGGCCCGTTTCTCGCCGCAGACCTCCCGGTCAAAGGCCAGCGGAGCCGTGACGTCCTGATAGCGCTGCCAGGAATCATGATCGGGCTGGGCAGGGAAGAGGAGGCGACCGAGATGCTGAATTGGATCGGCTCTACGATGAAGAATGGAGCGCTCCCAACTACCCTGGCGGCTGATCGGCCACCAAACGACTTTCGGTCCTGTGATGCGGGGCTCTGGCTCATTCAAGCTGCATGGCAGGTCCTTCAGGCGCACTGGGATGACGGGCTCGCGGCAGCCACATTAACCTGGATGGATGAGATCATTCAAGGCTTGGCCAATGGGTGCGACGCGGGTCTGGTCTTCGATGAGGTGGATGGGCTGCTAAAACTGGTGGACGATGATGCTGGCCTCACGTGGATGGACTCGTTCGTGGACGATTGGCCCGCCGTCTATCGACACGGGAAGCCGATCGAAATCAACGCCCTCTGGATCAGCGGGCTGCATATTGCCGAATCGATCTGCGCCAGAACTGGCCAGGATGGCCTCCGCTGGAGACTCCAGGCGGAAAAGGCTGACTCGAACTTTGAAAAGACGTTCTGGCGGTCATCCATCAGGCGGTGGCTCGACTGCGCTGAGCCTGATGACGCAACGCTTCGTGCCGGGATAGTCATAGCCCTGGGCGTGCCATTCTCGCCGATTCGCGGCAGACACGCTGAGGAGGCACTCGCCTTGGCTGCTCGTGAACTCCTGACGCCGTACGGGATCCGATCATGTGGGCCGAGAGAGCCGAACTACGACGGGAGGCAGCCGAACCAAGTTTCAGAGGTGTCCCGATTGGAGCACAACGGCGCTGTTCTGCCGTGGATGCTGGGGCTCTATGCGTATGCAGTCGCGAGGATTACCAGGGATGATTCCAGGGTCGCATCGCTGCTCGACTGCGCAGATGAGATGCTGCTGGAGCATGGCCTGGGCGGCATCAGCCGGCTCCGGGGAGGCGATGAGCCGCATCGACCCGGTGGTGTCAGGTGGCACGCTCCAGCACTTTCAGGGCTGATGACCGCGTTCCGAGTTCTTGAAGAGAGCAGGGAAACAGCACTCGACTCACTTTCTTGAAAATCGTGGAACCCTGGGTGGAGCGCGGCGGTAGATGTAGTCGGCGGCCGGAAAGATCTTCTCCACCTTGAAGAGTCGACAAATTCGACCAATATGCCGAGTTCTTCTCTCCAACCCGGTCCGTTCGCGGATCAGCTATTTTTTTGCCTGAATTTGGCGGCTTCAAGGGCCGGTTCTGCGTCAGAATAGACACGTCCCCGCGCATGTGTCAGAGCCAGTTCGT
>JALGYA010000101.1 GCA_029824475.1 Fimbriimonadia bacterium
GACGGCCACGCCAGGCCCTCAAGCTTCGTCCCGTCGATGTCGATCTGAAGGTCACCGCGCCCAAAGTGAGCGAGATGGAGCGTCAACGCCGCAGCGTTCGTCGTCGTCCCAGAAACCCTTCGATGAGCCTCGCTCTGCTCTAACTTCGCCATCGTCGGCTCGCCCTGTGTCTCCTGCTGAATCACCTCGATCCAATGGTTCTTGGCAGTCACGCCAGGCGAGACTGTCCAAAACTCCAGAGCCTTGGCTTCAGCCGCAGTCTGCAGCTTGTGTCGTGACATGAACTGGAACATCGGCGGATAGTCAACGCAGTCCGCACCAGGTTCATCCGAGTGGTCGTACCAGTGCCCGCCACCCGGCTCCTCGTGGAAATCGACGTCCTTATGGAACGCGCTCAGCTTCTCACGCATCGTCCGTGCTTCTGAGAGCGGAACCGTCCGGTCCTCCAGGCCATGAAGAACATAGACACCCAGCTGCTTGTAGTTGCGAATCACCTCAAGAGGGTTGCTCACCTTGTAGGCTCTGGCCAGCATCTGCTCAGTCGCTGTGGTCGATTCCTCAACGCCGCCGCCGGCATAAGTTCCAAAGTGGATCCAGCCAGCGGCTGGGCCAGTTGCAGCAAACAGGTCAGGGTGCATCGCAGCCAAGTACCAGGCTCCGTGGCCGCCCATAGAGTGCCCCGTCAAGTACGACCGCTCCGGGTCGGGCTGGAAAATACGCTCTGCATCAGCCTTCACTTCCAAAGCGTCGGTCATGCCCCAGTCTTCCCAGTCAAAACCGTAAGGCCGCCGGTTTGTGGGCGCAACCAGCGTCCCCCAAGACTTCTGGCCATAGGCAGCCGCCTGGTTGGTCGCCTCTACACTCGCTCCGTGGACACTCAGGAACAGCGCCCCTGTGCGATGCTCAAGCGGCTTCGACGACGGCTGTACTGCGTAGTACTGCGTGCTGCCGTCAATGGCAGAAACGAATGTCCGCTTGTGCATCTGCCTTGCGGTCCGTGTCCTCACCTTGAAAGCAACCGGATCAGCCATCTCAGCCTTGCTCGTGCTGAGCAGGCTCAGACTCAGGTCAGAGTCACCAGAAGTGCTCAAAGCCGGTCGCGGAAACGCAAACCCGAGTTTTCGATTCGAAAGCGGCTGGATCATATAGAACCTGCTCACCTCTGAATTCGGCCCCACTTTCGCTTCAATCCTCACCTCAACGGCCTTGGTCGAAGTATTCGCCACGACAACCGCACCGCGCAGTAGCCCCCGCTCGCCCGCAACCGCATCCGGCAAAAGCGAATCGCCACGCAGAATGAACTGCTCCGCCGGTGCTTCGGACAACGTCACTCGCAGACGTCCCCGCGAAACCTTGAACAGCAGATCGTTGCCGCCCTTCTTCAGCAGCACAGGAGTCTGCACATAGCCGGTGCTGTAGACATCCCCGCCATAGGGTTCTGAGTTCACGTAGCCCTGCGAATGGCCTGACGCAGTCATGACCATCACCTTCTCGGTATCAGAAGGCACTGAAGCATAGGCCCAGCCACCGCGAAATGCCCGGCTCGACACCCAGCCGTCGTCACCTGCCTCAGCCTTCTCCCAAGTCACTTCAGAGCCGTTGGGAAGACTGATCGTCGCTCCATCAGACGGAGCCTTAAAGTCACCAGCAGAGACCAGAGCCATCACCTCATCAGTCACGACCGGCGATCTCCGACCCTGCCCGGTTGGCGGAACTGTGAGGAACTGTGAGATGGGAACAGGCTGTGCCGCCTGATGTGCCATCAGTAAAGAAGCGGAGAGAATCAGCATGTTTGGTGAGCCAAGTATCCCCACTTCTAGGTCATAATTGCCTTTTACGACACCTGTTGCCTCAATGGGGAGGGAACTGAACGCCATCTGCTCATGTTAGAGTAAGATGGGTAGGACTAACGTCCTAGTTTGAACTCAAAAAAATGCCAACGCTGCTCCGTGAGACCAGCCCGCTGCTTGAGGCCGTCCACATGGCGGCTCAAAAGCTGTCAGAAGCGGGAGATGTTGATGCAGTTCTGAAGGAAGTCCTTCAGATCTGCATGGATGCTGTCGGAGCATCGGGCGGAACGGTCTATCTCCACGACCCCTCAACCCACAAGCTGAGGTCGCTGCACGTACTGCCGGAGGACGTGTCCAACAAGCTGCAGCGGCTCGACATTCCGGACAACCATGGCGTTGCAGGAAGGGTCTTCCACGGGCACGAGGCTATCATCTCCCGATTCCCCCGCGGCGGCAATCCTGAGAGCAGGCAGATTAGAGAGCGATCCGGCGTCACCGTCCGCACAATGATCACCCTCGCTCTGCAGATCCACGGCATGGAGCCGCTCGGCGTTATTCAGCTGATTAATAAGCAGACCGGCGAATTCAATGAGACCGACAAAACCGTCCTCGACACTGTCTGCGATGTCTGTGCCCTCGCCGTAAACCACGCCCGCCTGATGGACCGGCGCGCACAAGTCGCATCGCTTGAATCGATGGGTCGCACTGCACACGACCTGGCCAACAAGGCCGGCGTGCTCACCACATTCCTCCCCGACTTCGAACGCAATCTCGAAGCGCTGAGAGGCGTGCTCAAAATCCAGGGCGTACGGGGCGAGGCCTGCCTCCACCTCGACATGCTTGAAAGCACTTTCCGAGACGTCTTCGCCCCTTACAGCGACCGTGTCTACCGCTACGCCCGCATGATCAACGATCTCGCGGCAGGAAAACAGCTGGAGCCCAAGATTCAAGCGATGACCTTGGCCAAGGCGGTAGAGGACGCCATCGGCTACATGCAGCCCCAGTCGCGGCGCAGCCAGGTCTCGCTTGAGATGGACCTCGACTACCAGGCCGAAGAAGTCGACGTCGATGACCTCTTCGTGATCCGCATCGCTGAAAACCTCGTCGGCAACGCCATCAAGGCCGTTGTGGAGCGTGCGGACGGGGAAGAGCGATTCGTCCATGTAGACAGCGACGAGACCCTCGGCCGAGTTATCGTCAGGACCTACGCGGAAGGGAAGAACCACGTGCTCGCCGTCGAAGATGAGGGCGTCGGCATCCCGCCGCGCAAGGTTCGCCAGATCATGGAAGGCCAGGCCGCTTCAGAGTGGCACAAGAGCTCAGGCTCTGGCCTCGGCACCAAGGTGATCCTCGAACTCACAAAGGCCCTCAACGCCGAAATTCAGATCCGCTCCAAGCTCGGCGAAGGCACAACCTTCAAAGTGATCTTCCCGCCTAAGAGATAGGCTGAAGTTCGTCAACCCGGACGACGATAACGGTCGCATTATCGCTCCCGCCACCTGTGAGAGCGCGGTTGACGAGGTTCCAGCTCGCCGCACTCGGCCCCTCATTAGCCATCTCAGAAGAAATCTCTTCATCACCGACGTGATTCGTGATCCCGTCAGAGCAGAGCATATAGACGTCGCCGGTTTCAGCTGCCTCGCTGAACACATTCGGCTCCAGAGCCTCAGCAGTCCCCACGGCCTTCGTGATGACATGTCGGTACTGGTGCACCTCAGCCTCTTCACGGCTGAGCATTCCGCTCTCGACAATATCCTCAACCCACGTGTGGTCACGCGTCATCTGGGTCAGCTCACCACCTCGCAGCCGATACAGCCGAGAATCGCCAGCATGGACGCAGATCGCCTGCCCCTGCAGCAAAATCAGCACAGTCAGCGTCGTCCCCATCCCTTTCCGACTGGGGATCGCGCGGCTCACGTCCAAAACAAACCTGTTCGCGGCGTTGGCGGCCGCCGTAGCCGCATCTTCAGCGGAAGCAGAAGGATGCCCGCGATAAACGTCAATAAACGTCTTTACGGTCAACTCGCTGGCGTGCTGCCCAGCCTCGTGGCCGCCCATTCCGTCACAAACAATGAAGATCATCCCCCGGCTGGCGAGCTCATCATCCGACTCCGGAATATAGAACTCGTACTTGTCCTCGTTGTTCTCGCGGACACGCCCCATGTCCGTTTTCCCGCCGACCGTCACAGCGGTGCGGACCGTCAGCTCAGCCTTCGGAGCGATATCCTGGACTTCAAATTCTGCTGTGATCTCCTGCATGTTCAGTCTCTAAACTTGATCTCAATCTCAGTCGATCCCAACTTGATCTCATCGCCAGCATGGATCTGCGCGGACTGATTTGGCGTCAGCTTCGCACTATTAACAAACGTGCCGTTGGTGCTGCCAAGGTCGGTCAGCAGCACTGCAGTTTCCGTCACTTCGATCTGGCCGTGGCTGCCGGAAACATATGCGTTTGAGAGCACCAGGTCATTCGAGTCACGACGGCCAAATGTGTGCGTTCCCAGCTCCAGCGCCATCTCTTCTTCTTCGAACACCAGCCAAGCCTTGGCGGTGTGCACAGTCGGTGCAGAGGCGATAGCAGACGTCTTCCCAGAGACAGCCGCCAGCGTCTTATTCACTTCGCCCGGCAAGGACAGCGTCAGTTTTGCCTCACCGCCCAGCGTCACCACATCCTTGTTCGAAAGCTCCGTCCGGACGCCGGCCCCAACCGCCTCATCGTTCACCTTCGTGCCGTTTGTGCTGCCGAGGTCTTCAATAAACACCTGTGCCCCATCCAGCGTCACCTTCGCGTGCTGCCGAGAGACGCTCACATCTTCTATCGTGATGTCCGCCTTGCGGCCGATCGTCTGGTCGCCAGGCCGGAGCTGATGCTCCTTCCCGTTCGAATCAACCAAGACTGGCAGCTGAACCGATGGCGCACCAAATGCGTCGCCATCAAGCGCTTTCTCAAAAATGAGCCCACATTCGCTGCAGTAGATTAGCCCCGGAGGGTTGGGAGTCTTGCAGACCGGGCACTGAACCGGTGTGATCGTCACCGTCATGTTCAGGCTGGGCGCGTTGCCCATGATCGTCCTGTTGGGATCCGCAGAAGGAGCCGTGCCCATCTGAGTTCTATTTGGATCCATTATGGGCGGCGCCCCCATCTGAGTCTTCTGCAGATCGTCCATCACTGTATTCTGACTGACGCACGCAGCATTCGTGGTGTTCCGCTCAATAACGATTGACTTTCCGACTGGGCGAAGCCCGGATTTCATGAGTCCCTGCAGCAGCTACTCTGAACCGATCCCCAAACCCAGCCTCCGCAGCATCAACACCGGCCTCTCTCCAGCGAGACCACAGACCATGAAGGGCCTGCTCGGACTCCCCAGAAAAGACGCGGACCAGCGCTGCAGACCAGTCACCCTCCCCGAGCTAAGAGAACGCATGGTGACCGCAGACGTCGGCCCATTTCGCGTAACTGGCCTCGATGTCGCCGTCGAATCCCTCACCCGAGTCATGAACCAGGTCCACGAGCATGAGCCGGACCTCTTCCACCGCCTCGGCACCGCCGGAATGCTCTGCTGCCGATACGTCCGAGGATCTACTCGGCGCCTAAGCAACCATTCATGGGGAACTGCCATCGACCTCTCCATCAGCGGCCAGCTCAATTCGGTGGGAGCGGAAACCGTCCAACGCGGCCTGCTCAAGCTCTACTACCACTTCCACAAAGAGGGCTGGTACTGGGGTGCAGGATTCCGCCGCCGTGATGCGATGCACTTCGAGCTGGCCGATGAGACCATCAAGCAGCTCATAATCAAGCCATGAAGTCTGCGGCCCTAGTGGCGATCTCACTCCTGGCAGCCGCATCAGCGGCCCAGGAGTTCGTGCCGCCAGGCCGCAACAACCTCGCTTGGCACCAGTCTCCCAACTACACAAAAGGCCGTCGATACACCGTCGACACGATCGTTCTGCACCACACCGCTGGCGGGTCGCTGGCAGGCACCGTCAAGTGGTTTTCAACCAAGGAAAGCAGGGTCAGCGCTCACTTCACTGTTGGCCGCGACGGCAGCATTGTTCAGCACGTCTCAACCTACGACACGGCTTGGCACGCCGGAGTCGCGAAGGATCACAACGGGAGAACTGGCATCAATCACCGCAGCGTCGGCATCGAAATCGATAACAGAGGCAACGGTGAGCCCTATCCTGCGGAACAAGTCGAAGCCGTGGAGCACCTGGTTTCAGTGCTGGTCCGCAGGTTTGAAATCAAGCAGCTCACCAGCCACGAGTACATCGCCCTGCCGCCAGGCCGCAAACCGGACCCGCGCGGCTATCCTTGGAAGACACTCAGAAGGTTCGAGCTCCCGCTCTACTTCTAAACCCAGCCGGCGGTTTTGGCAGCCTGTGTGAGGTCAGCTTTCAGGTCCTCTAGGTTTTCCAGCCCGGTATACAGCCGGACCACGTACTTCGGCTCATCCCAATCCATCGGCTCAAGCAGGATCGGCACCACCAGGCTCTCATACCCGCCCCAGCTCACGCCGAGTTGATACACCATCAACGACTCCACAAATCTCCGAATCCCATCTTCAGATTGATCCTTCGGAATGAACGAGAAAAGGCTGCTCGTTCCGTTCATCTGCCTGTCCCGGAGCTCCGCCTGCGGGAAGTCACCAGCCCCCACGTGCATGATCTTGTCCGCGATCCCCATCGAGCAAACATGGGCCGCAATCACATTGCCGCCCTCTTCTGCCGCCTTCATCCTGATAGGAAGCGTCCGCAGACCCCGAATCGTCAGCCAAGCCGAAAACGGACTCAATGCCGCTCCATAGAGGTCAACTTCACCAGGAATCAGCTTCTCCATGCGTTCCTTATTGCAGCACAGAGCACCAGCCACCACGTCACTGTGCCCGCCCAGATATTTCGATACCGAATGCACGACAATATCCACCCCAAAGTCGCCCGGTCTCTGAAATAGCGGAGTCGCGTATGAGTTGTCGAGCATCACCGAGGCGCCAGCGTTTTGTGCGATGTCACATACAGCCTTGATGTCCTGCAGCCTAAAAACGATGCTCCCCGGAGACTCCAAACAGACCAGGGAAGTCGTCGGGCGAAGAGCCTTCTCAAAGTCAGCCGGATCATCTCCAGGCACGAAAGTCGTCTCAATCCCCAGCCCAGCAAGATGATCCGTCAGCAGCTTCCTAGCTGGCCCATAAATCGAATCGACCGCGATAATGTGCGACCCAGCCTTCACGCACGACATCATCGCAGCGTGAATCGCCCCCATTCCGCTGGAAAACAGGCGGCAGCACTCCATGCCTTCTAAGGCTGCAATCTTCGCCTCAGCAAGCTGCCTGGTCGGGTTCAGCGTCCTGCTGTAGACAGGCTCGCGGTCCTCAGCGAGATCGAGCGCTTCGATCCACTCATCGACTTCATCAAAGGCATAAGTTGACGTGTGAAAGATCGGCGGCGAGATAGAGCCAAAGTGCTTTTCTTCTTCGCCCAGATGCATGAGCATCGTCTCGGGATGGGGCTGGCTGTCTCGCGGCATATCGTCGATTCTAGACCATGACCCCCGCCCTCCGTCCCGGGTCCCCAGTAGGGATGGCCCGACTTTGCTATAATTTGTTCCCTGCCATGGCTTCCAACAATTCGATCTTCCCCAAGCCGGATGTACTCAATGACCTTGAGTACGGCAAATATGTTCTGACCAACCTCGCTGCAAAGCGGGCTCGTCAGATCAAAGACGGTGCCCCACCGCTGGTTCGAATCGACTCGAATCACCCACTCTCAATCGCCCTTGCGGAGATTGCAGAAGGAAAGATTAAGCCGCTCATGGGTCCCCAGGAGACGGCAATCGAAGACGCAGAAGATCTGGCAGCGCTGCAGGACTTCGGCGACGACGGCCTGCTCCTCCCCAGCCTCGAAGAGATCGAAGCGGAAGCTGGCGACCTCGGTCTTGGCGACCTCGGTGGCCTCGACTTCGAAGGCGAAGCTGCAGAGGAAGAGAAGGAAGCTGCAGCTGAGGAAGACCCTTCCATCAGCGCGCTGCTGGGCGAAGAGGACGAGACGGAAGAGGCTCCCAAAGAGTCGAATGAAATCTCACTCGACGACCTCGTGAGCCAGGAAGAGTCTGGAGCTGAAGAAGGCTCCGAAGACGCAGTCTAGCCACCCATGGCCGCAGATCCATACGAGATTCTGGGCGTTGAACGCACTGCTTCGGCGGACGATATCAAATCGTCCTACCGCAAGCTTGCGCGCAAGTACCACCCAGATGTAAACCCTGACAATCCTGAAGCTGAAGAGAAGTTTAAGGAGATTAGTCAGGCCTACGCCATCCTCTCCGATGAGGAGAAGCGCACCCGCTTCGACCAGTTCGGCTCCGACGAGCAGCAGATGGGCGGCGCCCACTTCCAGCATGGCGGAGACATTTCAGACCTGTTCGAGATGTTCTTTGGCGGCGGTGGCGGCGGCGGCTTCATGGGCCAGGGCCAACATCAGCGGTCCAATATCCGTGATGGCGAAGACCTCAGAACCGACACCATCCTGACTCTTCAGGAAGTCCTTTCTGGAGCTGAAAAGCAGGTCAAGTTCCGCCGAATGGCCACCTGCGGCGAGTGCGAAGGCTCGGGCGGCAAAGACGGCTCGAAGCCGGAAGAGTGCAAAGCCTGCAACGGCGCTGGAGCGGTCACCAGAGTCCAGCAGACAATCTTAGGCAGCGTGCGAACAAGTTCGCCCTGCCGCCAGTGCAATGGAAGCGGGGAGACAATCTCCGACCCCTGCCCGAACTGCCGCGGACGCAAGCTCGCGGTCGAAGACTCCACAGTCTCCGTCAGCGTTCCAGCCGGTGTTGAGGCCGGAATGACCCTGAGGATTCAGGGCCAAGGCTCTGACGGTGTCGGCGGCGGCCATCCTGGTGATCTCTATGTCGTGGTTGACGTCAACATGCCGAGCAAATTTGAGCGGCAGGGCCAGCACCTGCACTTCTGGCATGAGATCACTTTCGCCCAGGCTGCGATCGGTGACGTTGTCGAGGTTGATGGTGTAGAAGGCCAGGTTGAGCTTGAGATTCCACACGGCACCCAGCAGGGCAACACAGCGAAGATCCGAGGGGAAGGCCTGCCCAAACTGCACGGAGGGTCCCGAGGGGACCTTCACGCGCACTTCAAAATAAAGGTGCCCAAGAAAATCAGCGAAGAACAGGCGCATCTGCTGCGCGATTTCGCCGAATTGGGCCGGGAACGGATTCCTGAAGGGCAGAAGACAGGCGGAATTTTCGGATCCCTGTTTGGGAAAAAGAAGAAATGAGCAGCTGGATCGAGGTCAAGGCCAAGCTCTCCAGTACCCCCGAGGACTGGGCGGTCTGGACTGAGATCTTCGGCCACTTCGAAATCTTCGGCACCGTCCAGACGGACGATCCACCCACAATGAGCGCCTACTTGGCGCCCGGCCAGGTTGACAAGCTCAAACCCCTCTGCGATGCCCTTCTTGAAGGTGGCGCCTACTCGGTAGAAAAGCGCTCGGTTGTCGAAGAGAACTGGGCCGAAACTTGGAAGCAGTTCTTCAAACCGACCCGCATCGGTGAGAACTGGATTGTCCGCCCCACATGGGAAAAGTTCTCCCCCAATCCCTGCGATCGAGTGATCGTGCTCGATCCCGGCCAGGCTTTCGGCACCGGTGACCACCCAACCACCCGTGGCTGCCTGGAGTTCATGGAGGACATTGATTTTCGAGGCAAGGCCGTCGCCGATATCGGCTGTGGAACAGGAATTCTTGGCGTCGCCGCCAAGCTGCTGGGTGCGCCGCTAGTCAGGGCCGTCGATGTCGATACAACCTCGGTCGAGTCCTGCCGACAAAACGCTCAGCGAAACGGGGTCTGCTTTGAGGTTTTCGAAGGCCTGGGGTTCGAGCCTCTGCCTGAAGAAGAGACGTTCGACATCGTCATCAGCAACATCATCTCCGCTGCATTGATCAAGCTGGCGCCAAGTGCGGCAAAGCGGGTCTCACCTGGCGGTATCTGGCTGGTCAGCGGCATCATCCCGGCGAACTGGCCTGATGTCCTTGAAGCGGCTGAAAAGGCTGGGTTCAAGCTAGAGGATCGCAAAGTGGAAGACGAGTGGGTGACAGCCCTCCTCCGTCGCTGAGACACCTTCCTCCGGTCTCCGGTGCCACCATTCCAGGCGGTTAACCGATTCAGTCAGACGTCTGACATTTTCCGCAGGTGGCCCTTTCAGCAGCAGCCTGTACCATCGCCCTACTCCAACTAAACTCAAGCTCCCGGCTGGGTAGCATCGCGGGCAATGCGAAACGATGGCCGAGAGCCAGACCAGCTGCGCCCGGTAACGATGGAAAGA
>JALGYA010000314.1 GCA_029824475.1 Fimbriimonadia bacterium
CGTGATCACTTTTGGCCCGGTCCAGATGGTGCAGGAATTCGTCACAGTGGACCAGTGGATGCCTCCTCACTTGACGGCGTCTGGGAGCACACCACTGGGCGATGCGCTCCTCTTCTCCATTGAACAGCTGAAGCTCAGGAAGAAGGCGTACCGCGAAGCGGGTGTGCCGTATTACCGGCCGTGGATCTGGCTCGTCACTGACGGCGCGCCGACGGACGATTGGACGAAGGCGCTCGATACGATTCAGGCAGAGACGCTGAGAGGCGGGCTGGAAATGTTCACCATCGGCACGGATCAGGCCGACTTCTCAGTTCTCAAGCAGATTGGCCACCCACGCTCTCCCGTAAAGCTTCGCGAGGCGAAGTACAGAGAGATGTTTGTGTGGCTGTCTCATTCCCTCAAGCCCGTCAGCAAGTCCGAGCCCGGTTCGCTCGTACAGCTCGACGAGCCCGTAGGCTGGGGGGACGTCTCCAGCTGACACCATGGCCTGGAAACTGGCCAGCGCCGCGGCTCTAGGCGCGATACACGATGACGGAGAATCCTGTCAGGACTCCGTCCTGATTGAGACTGTCCAAGGGTCGAGCGGATCGCCCGTGCTTATTGCCGTCGTGTCAGACGGAGCAGGCAGCGCCGATAAGGGCCGCATCGGATCAGAAATCACGTGTGAAGTCTGCCGGGATGAAGCGGTTTCGCTCCTCCTAGAAAGTGATGACCTCGTCGAATGGACCGACTACGAAATCAGGTCGATCATTCAGACCATCCAAAAGAAGATCGCACAGAGGGCTTCGCTCGACCAAGCCACCGTCAACGATTACAGCGCCACTCTTGTGGCCGCCGTGATCACGCAGTCTCAGTCGCTGTTCATCCAGGTGGGTGATGGAGCCGCCGTCTGGAACCCCGGCACAGGCTGCGAGCCGGCTCTGTGGCCGGAAGAGTCAGAGTATGCCAATACGACCTACTTTGTGACTGCAGCGGACGCGCTGGACCATCTCCAAATCAGAAGAGCGCCGCAGCGACCAGACTTTGTCTGCCTCTTTTCTGATGGGCTTCAGTATCTGGTTCTCGACTTCAAAGCCAAGTCGGCGCACGAACTTTTCTTCAAAACTGTTGAATCAAAGATGGAGAGCTTGAGCAGAGCTGAATTGGACAAGTGGCTTCAGGCAATGCTTGTTTCACCTCAAGTCACCGGGCGGTCTGATGACGATACGTCGATCGCGGCGGCGATCTGGGTTGAGGAGGCTGAGTGAAAGGCACCTACCGGCGAGGCAGCTCTAAAGAGACGGCCACGATCGGGCGTGAGATTGGCCGGGGTGGAGAAGGCCAAGTCTATACGCTGAAGGAAGATGCCGACGAAGTCGGCAAGATCTACTACGACAACGAAGACACGGAGATTCAGCGCCAGAAAGTTGTCCACTTCGCTGCGATGAATGAGTCAGAGCTGCTCCGCGAGATCGCAGCCTGGCCAACGGATTATCTTGTCAACAACGAAGGCGACTGCGTCGGCTTCACCATGGATTTCCTGAAGGGCTGGCAGCCGCTCTTCAGCTCGTACCAGATTCGATCGCGCATGCGGCGTTTCCCGGACGCGGGTTTCTCGTTCCTCGTTCGTGCCGCCAGAAACCTCTCAGCCTGCGTGCACAGGGTCCATGAAGCCGGACTCGTCATCGGTGACCTGAATGAGTCGAACACGCTGATCGATGGCCGTGCAATGGTCAAGCTGATCGACACAGACAGCTTCCAGGTCGAAATCGACGGCTATGTACTGACATGTGGGGTCGCAAAGACTGAGCTTCTTGCGCCCGAGCTGCACAATCGATCCCTCGATGACTTTGTCCGCCAGCCAGAGCATGATCTCTTCTCCCTGGCTGTACTGGTTTTCCAGATCCTGGTGCTGGGACGCCACCCCTATGTTGGCAGGCAGCGGGAGGGGGTCGAGCAGACCCTTGAGACGAGCATTCAGCGCGGCGACTATGCGTTCAGCGAATTGAGGGAAACCCAGGTCGACCCTCCGCCTGGGCTGGGCATCACCTGGCTTCCTCCAAACCTCAAGTCGATGTTCGAACGGTCGTTCAGCACGGACAAGAAGGCGAGGCCATCTGCCCAGACTTGGTACGACGCACTGCATGAGCTGGAGGGTCAGATTGTCCAATGTAAAACCAACCCTGCTCACGAGTATTGGAAGGGAGTGGACGCCTGCCCATGGTGTGACCTTGAGAAGAAATGGCGGGTCACTCTCTTCGGGGCTTCGACCGAGAAACCGGAAGAGCTTGTCGACGCAACTGAGGAGATAGAGGAGATTTGGGAGCGGATTGAGCGCCTTCCTTCGCCAGCGGCGATCGCCCTGCCGAAGCCGCCGTCTACAGAAGGCGTCGAGCCGGCGAAGCTGAGTGTGTTGCAGCGAATTGGCGGCCTGTTTGTGAGCACTCAGTATTTGTGGCTGATGCTCTATCTGCCGCTGCTCGTCCTCTTCCGCGCCGCTGCTCGTCCTCTTCCGCGCCAACATGGCCTGGCTGCTCTCTCTGCTGGGTGCTGGCGCGGTTGGACTTGGCTTAGTGCTTGGCACGGGTTTCCTGCAGCGCCTGAGACGGACGAACGCCGAAATGCGGGCGATCATGGCCGAATACGCTGCGCTCGGCAGCCGGTGGCGGCTGATGGCGGATGCAGGCTGGTACCAGAGCCGACGGGACAATGCTCACGCCATGTATGAGCAGTCGGTCCTCTCTCCCGAACGCCTCGATTCG
>JALGYA010000102.1 GCA_029824475.1 Fimbriimonadia bacterium
TGGCCGGTGACCAGGCTGCCGCCACGGTACTTGACCGTAAAGACACGTCGATCGATGGTATCGAGGAAGTTTCCTTCCGTACTCTCAGCGTCCATGGCCGGATAAGCCGCGCTTGGCACGGTCAGATTAGTGACCGTGGCGCTGGCCGATCCACCGACATTTGCGACCGAATAGAGCCTGAGATTAGTGCTGCCGTTGCGTGAAACACCGTAGACGTTCGAAGCCGAGGCATCGATCATCTCAGCCATCTGCAGGCTGACGCCAGAACCGTCAGTAATGTGACCGCTGGTAAGAGCACCACCGCCGCTGACATCAGCGTAAGGGATGGTGATGATCTGCGTCCCATAGAATCCAGATGAAAAGCCAAACATGTTGCCACTGACAACATAGCCATCCTTGTTGTAGCCCCAGCCCGGATAGTCGAGCCAAGCTGCGCTCGGGCCGCTGCCGGTCATCGCTTCTATCCTGTACCGATGCCACGCACCATTCGGATTATTTGTGGCCGAAACAGCAAAGAGGATCTTGCTGACCTGCGGGCTGCCATCCTGCTCGAGGAAGATCAGCGCAAATCTATCGTGGACCCGGTCATACAGCACTTTGGGGTCAAACTGGAACGTTCCTGCCCCCATGCCTGCAAAAAAGTCTGGCGATGTCTGCTGCCACGTGATCGTCTCCGTCGCCTTATCGATGATGGCGATGCTCGAATTCACGACCTGCATGATGTGATTCGGTCCAACAGCGATATCGGGATCGGCTGGGAGCCAGCCGGTGCCGGAAATGCCTGGGAAGAGGGCTTTGCTTCCAATCCGTTTGTCTGCGATCAGCCGACCGACAGGAAGATCATTCGTCTCAATCTCATATTCAGGAAGCTCGGCCGGATTCTCTGGCCCGCGTGGCTGAATCTGAAACCTATTGTTGACCGGCGGGAAGAACTGAAACGTGTTGACGGTCGATGCGGCCGTGTTTCGCTCCACTGCAGGTGGGAGCGTTACATCCTTTCGCTGGGCGACCGCGGCCGAACTGACAAAGGCGAACATCACCAAGGATGCCGCGATTGAAAAATTGCGCAATTGCATTGTCATGACTCCAAGAAACCACGTGCTCAACAAGGTTTTGAACACAGATTGATTCAAGTATACGGCCAATGAACGAATTTCCAGGCAAAAACCGGTAATCACAGCTTCAAGCTCGCAGGTTCAATTGAACCTGCAGTTCCTTGGATTCACCCCTCCACTTAAATGACTCCGCGGCACCAGTTCGAAAACTGATGCCGCGCGGTCGAGGCAATCGCCTTAGGCGTCTTTGAAGAGACGTGAACCGAAGTTCCTAGCTTCAGCCTCTTCTCCGTCGCCAGCCTTCACCTTCGCTGTCTTGAGGTGGGGCGCCTTAGCCTTCTTGCTGACAGAGACAATCTTGAAGATCTTGCCGTCGGCCATTCGCTCGACGGTGTTGCCCTTCTCCATTGTCAGTGCGGTCTTGGCCTTTTTCGGGCCGCCACCGGGGCTGCGGCGCTTCTTGAGCACCGGCTGCCCATCGACTACTACCAGCTTGTATCCTTCCGGCACCTGTAGGTTAGACAGGGCGTTCATAGCATTCTGCACAGCAGGGTCGATCTCAGGCTCAAAGAACTGGTCGTGCAGCTT
Source organism: Fimbriimonadia bacterium (assembly GCA_029824475.1). Taxonomy (GTDB): domain Bacteria; phylum Armatimonadota; class Fimbriimonadia; order Fimbriimonadales; family Fimbriimonadaceae; genus JALGXY01. The sequence continues at coordinate 1,644 of JALGYA010000102.1, forward strand.
CTCAACGTTGCCTTTCCAGCTCATGCCAGTCTTTCGAGAGAAGATGTCATTTTGCTTGCCAAAGGCAACAAATACTCCATCCTCTGAGGAGACGACCTCTGCTTGCACATGCAATACAATGCCATCTCCAACTTCAACTCGTGCTGTGTCTTTCATTTTCGAAGATTTCGAAGCAATCTTCGTGCACAGTGTGTCCTTCGTCATGACACGGTTACTTTAGCTATATTCTTACAGAAATGTCAAGAGTCCTGGTCATCATCCCGTAAATGCTTCATGCAGAACTCATGCACTTCGCCATCAGGGCCCACTGAGACGATGTGTGCAGGCCGACATCAGAGAATATTCTGAGAGGTCGGCCCCTACAATGCCCAGCGCAGTCTCTTGTTATATCTGAGGACGCTAGTCTGCCATGACTTGTTATATCTGAGGAAGCTAGTCTCTGCTAATTCTTACCGCCCCGGATCTGCCCTGACTTCGATCTCCTGAGTGATTTTGGTCTTGCCAACTGTCATCACAACCATGTATTTTCCAGGTGCAACTGCCTGCCCTCTTGGCCCTCTGCGGAACCGACTCTGGGGAGCAGGATTCTGCTCTCCTTCAGGCGGATCTGCCCGCAGATTCCACCTTGCAATATTCAGGCCCTCGACCGGGTTTATTGCGATCTTGGCAATGTGCTTGCCTCCCACCGTCTGAATCTCAAGAGAGACATCCTCCGTGCCAGCAGGCAGCCAGCAGGAGATTGTTGCGCCTAACGGTGTTGGGTCGGTCGACAATCGCTGGGCGCCATAAGTAACGCCAAATGAAGGTGGTCCACTTCCCCACATCGTCGCAGTCTGAGGAGCAAACAGAGCAGGCTTCACAGCCTCTGTATCCGGTGAAATTTGCCTAAGTCCAACTATATCAAGTATCCAAGCACCCCGCCCGTGAGTCCCGGCAACAAGCTCACCAGCAGTCGGGTGAACAACAAGTTCTTGGACGGAATTAGTGGGCAGACCAAGGCTGCGGAGATCGAGCCAAGTCTGGCCTCGATCTAGCGATGCGAATGCACTGAACTCTGTGCCAACAAAGAGTAGGTTTTCGTTCTCTACATCCTCTGCAAGCGACCGAGTGGAACCCTGAGGAAGACCCTCATTGAGTGACTTCCAAGTTGCACCAAAGTCCTCCGTAACAAACATCATTGGCTCGTCGAGGTTGGACCGGTGACCATCAAACACGACATACGCCCGACCATCTGCATACCGAGAAGGAGCGATACGAGACACATAGCTTGGCAGCCGGATATCGATATTCTCGGTAACATTTTCCCAGTCGATTCCACCGTTCTTTGTCACCCACAGATAGCCGTCATCTGTGCCTGCCCACAGGACATCAGGATTGCTGGCAGACTCGGCAAACGCTGAACCACTTCCCCGCTTCGTTCGAGTCAAGTCAGGCGAGATCTTCCGCAAATCCTCACCTCGGTTCATCGATCGGAAAACAAAGTTCCCCATGCAGTAGAACACTCTGCCGTTGTGGTGCGACAGAGCCATTGGAGTATCCCAGAGGAATCTCTGGTCCTCGCCTTCTTCTCTTGGCGCCCTGATCCTGTAGCGCTCACCTGTTCGCAGGTTCTGCCGGCTCATGTTGCCGCCCTGCGATTCAACGTAAATCACATCAGGGTCATACGGGTCCACGAGACAGACAAAGCCGTCTCCGCCACCCACTCGAATCCAGTCCGCGTTCTTGTTGCCGCGTCCGCTGCGATGTCTGCTCGGAGCGCCCCATGAGCCGTTGTCCTGGAAGCCCGCATAAACGTTGTAAGGCTCCTTTAAGTCAACGGTCAAGTGGTAAATCTGGGAGGCCAGGATATTGGAGTGGTACATCCAATTTGCGCCTGCATCCCAGCTCTGATAGACGCCACCGTCATTGCCAAGCAGAACATGCTCAGTGTTGTGTGGGTTGAACCAGATCGAATGATGATCTGAGTGAGTGCTTCTACCAGAATTCACAAATGTCTTTCCACCGTCCGTCGACTTCATAAGCGACAGCCCTGGCAGGAAGATAACCTGATCATTCGTTGGGTCGACACGCACCTGGCTGTAGTAGAACGGCCGCTGCGTGATGCTGTTGATGCGCTGCCAGCTCTCCCCACCGTCAGTCGATTTGAAAACGCCGCCGGTCTCAAAGCCCTTCGGTCCCTGTTTATCTTGGATATCGCCCTGTTGGCCTTGGTATGAGGCAGCAAACTCGCGCTCCCCAACCACGGTCTGATTGATTCGATCTTCCTTGGCCATCTCGGCCTCAATCTGCTCAGCGTTGGCGCCGGCCAGCTCGGTCTCGATAATCGCGAACATCGTGTCGCCGTTTGTGCCCATGATGTCGAGTCCAACTCGTCCATATCTGACAGTGGGAAGCCCTTCAGTGAGGCGTTTGATCGTCTTGCCGCCGTCTGTTGACTTCCAGATGCCTGCCGTCGCGCTCCACTTCACGCTCGGGTCGTAGTTGGGGATGCTGTCCTGCATATCCCTGGCCCGCTGGTATGTGGCGAAGATGAGCGTCTCCGGGTCGTCCGGGCTGAGCATCACGTCGATCACGCCCGTCTGCCGGTTGATGTAGTGAATCTTCTCCCATGTCTCACCACCATCTGTAGTCTTGAACAGGCCACGCTGGTCATTCGAACCCCAGAGCCGCCCAAGGGCGCCTACATAGACGATGTCAGGGTTGGTTGGGTGGATCGCGATCCTGCCAATCTGAAAGGACTCCTTGAGCCCCATGTTCTTCCAGGTCTTGCCGCCATCAACCGACTTGTAGACTCCATCACCCCACGAGACTGAGTTTCGCGCATGGTGCTCTCCAGTTCCTACCCAGACGATGTCGGGATTCGACCTGGAAATGGCTACATCGCCAAGCGATATCGAGCCCTCGTTCTGGAACAATGCTTCGAATGTCGTGCCTGCATTGGTGGTCTTCCAGAGACCGCCGCCAGCAGTCGCCGCGTAAAACGTCGAAGGATCACTGGGCACGCCTTCGACATCAACCAGCCGACCAACCATAACGGACGGGCCGATCGAGCGCCACTTTAGTGCGGTCAGGAGGTCAGGTTTAACACTGAACTTGGGAGGAGCTTGTGCAGCCGAAATCGCGGCGGAAAGGGCGAGGCAAGTCAATAGACCACCCCGGATACGGGATCGAGTTGAGTTCTTCATTGATCCATCTCAGACAATGAAGCCAGTATGGGAGGGGCTCCCCCAGCGTGTCAAGTCTGCCCCCTCTCGGCTCCCGGCGCGAGAGATAATAGGGGGACGGCTCTCAGCCGGTCTTCGTGGTCGGTGATAGGACCGGTGTCCCGTGTGCCACGGACAGGCCCGTCCCGGGTTTGTCCGTGAACCCCAGCTAAAGAAAAGGACAGGCTGACAAGGAAATTCTCTCATCCTGCGGAGCACAACTCTTCGGTCGGTCAACGGCGGCCCACGAAAGTCGTTCCTTCCCACATGTTCTCTGGCTTCGCCAAGTTCTTAGCTTCAACCACTTCGTACATGCCGTCTTCACCGACGCGCTCGGTCCACTTCATAACCTTGAATCTACTGTCATGTGAACCGAACTCGACTACGAAACGTACGACTTCAAAACCGGCTGGCACACGAACAGCCTTTGCCTCGGCGAACCCTGCCGAAGTAAACTCATCATCAGAAAGAAATCCCCAACCCCAGAGCGTCTTGTCGGCGTCGATGACATCCGGTAAATCATCTGCATATGCTCTTCGACCGACGGGATCAGAATGTGGAATGAACTCGACATGTGGGTTTTCCCCCCAGAAGTGATTGGTCTTGCGGGAAGTAATCAGCCTAACGAAGTTCAATGCTTGGTTGGGCGTCTCGATCCGCACAAGGCCTTGTAGCTGCTCGATCGAATCAACCTCGTATGATTGCCCTTCATTTGGAGTAAATGCGAAGGTTAGGAACGCCTCGATCGGGGCTCCTGACACCAGCCCCTCCTCAATAACCAGGTCGAGATACCCGTCGACAACTTCGAAGTCACATTCGAGTCGCTCGCTGAGAAATGGGGTGCCTGCAAGCTGGTACATCCCTTCAAATCGACCAGTCCCCTTTTGAGTCTTCGGTGCTGGTCCGTATGTCCAATCTGTGCCTTCGGATTGAGCCTTGCTCGAAGCGCTATCTGAAGAATCACAGCCCAATCCCAACCAGCCTGCTGAAAGAAGAACCAACGCAGTTGCCGAAAGTACGGCCGATCCATGTGTATCCCGGTTCATGTCGCCACACCTCTTAACTGCTACGCCGCTAGATCCGACCGCATCACATATCTTCGCTGACTACCGCTTCCGGCGCAGCAGAACCCAAAGAGGCTTGACCTGGATATCCCTCGACCGGAGCGTCTCCTTCACCCAAAGTCGGCTGTCGTTATCCAGACGCCGCAGCCAGAGGTTGATCTTCTTCCCACCGCCGATCACAGCGATTCCGGAATTCGCCACATCCTGGCACCGCTCAATCTCCTGCCATTCAATGAAGACATCGAGAGTAAAGGGCCGACCTCTGTGCCAGAGACCCTCCTCCGTGAACACGTAATGCTCCCTCTTGATCTGGCTATCCACCACCTTGGCCCAATAGAGAAGAAGGACGGCATGGACGAGGAAAACGAAGAAGACTTCACCCCAAGCCAAACCCGCGGCAAGGGCTGCCACGCCAACTAAGCCGCCAAGCAGCTGCAGCTGCTTCCGGAACACAGGCATCGTCATCGACTTGCTGTAGTCGATGCGTGTCTCCATTGCAGCAGGCTTCTCAGCACTATCCACTGGATCACCGTCAGTTGTTAGGCGCACGTCACTCATCCATGTCCACTCTGACTCAAGGATCTCGTCATTGCCATCCAGATTGCCCCCCTCCTCCTCATCGGAGAAAAGGAGAGGTTCTCATTCTGGCCTCTCCCCCGGCTTCCGGCGGGGGAGATTAAGAGAGGGGGCCGGCTCTCAGCCGGTGCTCGCGGCTGGCGACAAAACCGCTCCCGTAGGTCGCAACTCCCTCCTAACCTCTCCCACCATTCGTGGGGGAGGAACCAATCCGAAGAACTCAGTCCTTGACGCCGAGCTTCTCTTTCAGCAGCTCAAGGCTGCCGCCTTTGACAACCTTCCCGTCAGGGTCGATCAGCACCATCGTCGGATAGCCGATGATTCCGTAGAGGTCGGTGGTCGTCTGGCCGACGTCCATCACGATCGGGAACGGAAGGGGGCCACCCCACACGTCCTTCTCAAGGGGCACCATCTTCTCTTTCAGCTCAGCCAGTGTGATGTCCGAGAAGTTTTCGTGGAACGCGATGATTTCGAACTTGTCCCGCAGGTCAGCGTGGTCTTCGTAGAACTCTTTTAGCTTCGGCAGACTGCCGCGCGTGCAGGGTCCTCACCAGAACCCCCAGAACTCCATCAGCACCCACTTCCCTTTCAGGTCAGTGAGCTTGAAGTCCTTGGGGACACCCAAAGTCTCGGAAATCGCGAGCGGAAGCGCCTGCTTCCCGATGCTCTTGGCCAAGCCAGACAGCTTCATCTCGACATCGTCGATGATCGTAGTTTCGCCCGGCTTCATCGAAATGTCTTTCGTGACCGAATCGGTCTGCATGCTGTAGACCCAAATCTGGCAGTCTTCGGCAGGAACCATCAGGTCCGCTTCGCCGGCGATCTTGACGTAGCCAAGCATTACGCGCTGCTCGCCCGGCATCTGGATGTACATGCCGACGCTGTCCGGAGCCGGGCCATCGAATTTGGGCTTCACCATGAGCCGCGCCAACGGCTTCGCCGTCAGCTCAACGACCGTGTCGCCAGGATCTTCGGTCAGCACTTTGCAGGCGCCGATGCCACGGACATGGTCGATCACGGTCAGCATCACCGGGAACCGGTAGATCGAGAATTTGTGCTCGATATTGCCGTGAGTATCAGTCGTGGCGGCCTTGGCACTCGGCTCCAGCCGACGCCCCGTCAAAGCCGACCAATTCGTGTCGACTGACGCACCCCGAACAGGGTTTCCATCCGTGTCTACAACAGAGGCCTTGATGGTGACTTCAGGAATCTCCACCTGGCCGAACGCTGCACTGCTCGTGCCCAGTAGGGCAAGAACGGCCAGCGGCAAGATTGTAAGCTGTCTTCGCATATCGCGGTCCAGATCGGGAATTCTACCCTTGGAGATACGAGATCAACTAATATGAAAACTCCGGGCTGCTGTCATCCGATCGACCACTACGATGACGCACGATCCAGCGTCAGGATCTCAGCCAATGCCATTCCCCGATTGTCCCCGTTCTTTGAGAGTCAGCAGGCGCGCGAGTTCCGCTCCAACCGTCGATTCCGTCGATGCCGAGCTTCTCTTTCAGCAGTTCGAGGCTGCCATTGGCGACAACATATCCTTCAGGATCGATGAGCACGGTCGGCGTGAAGGGGAAAACCCCGTACCGGCGAGTGGTTTCCAGGTCTTTGTCCATCACGATCGGGAAAGGAAGCTTGCCGCCCCAATGACGTTTCTCGAGAGGAGCCATCAGCACCTTCAGCTCCTCAAGGGAGATCTCCCGAGTGTTCTTATGAAACGCGATGATCTCAAACTGATCATGCAAATCACGGTGCGAGTTGTAGAACTCCTTGAATTCAGGAAGTTCGCGGTAATAAGACATCCCACTCCCCGGGGCCCAAAACTGCATCAAAACCCACTTCCCTTTCAGGTCGGTCAGCATGAAGTCCTTGGGAACGCCAATCGCATCGGAGATCGATAGCGGCAAAGCCTGCTGGCCGACGCTCCTGGCCAATCCAGTCAGCTTCATTTCCACATCATCTAGGGCCGTCGTCTCTCCGGGCTTCAACGACACTTTCCGCCTGACGTGATTCGTCTGTCGGCCTCCAAGGCTGAGCATGTAGTCACCGTGAGGCACAAGAATCTCCACGTCCCGCACGTCCGTTGCCCAGGCCGTCGCAGAAGTCGATTCACCATCTTTGATGAAAAACATGGAGACGTCATCCACTTCAAGACCATCAAATGAAAGTTTTATCTTGATCTTCGCAAGCGGCTCAGCAACCATCTTGAAAACGCCTTTTTCCGGAGGATTCGTCAACATTTTCAGGGAGCCGAGGCCTCTGACGTGATCAATCACGGACAGAAACTCCGGAAATCGGTCAACCGGATACGTGAATTCAAACCGGCCTGTCGCGTCTGTCCAGGCAGGATTCGGGTCTGGCTCCAATCGCCCCCCGCTTCTGCTTAACCAGTTTCGATCAACCATTGCCCCACGAACTGGGTTGCCCCCGGAGTCAACAACGACACCCTTGATGGTGACCATTTCCTTCCTAAACTGGCCATGCGCGGCGGAACTCACCCCAAATAGAGCCAGCAAAAGCAGCGACAAAACTAACTTCTGTCTTCCCATATCACTCTCCAACTCTTAGAGCCTACCCGAGCACTACCGCCCGATCAGCTTCAGAACATCCTTCGAAGCCTGTGTGCCAAGCACCTGACTCTGCCCCCTCGGTTCACCCCAAACCTCAGCCACTGCAGCATACATTCGAGGGTCGTGCTCCTCGAGCTGCCTCCGGTTGAACGGATAGAAGTCGTTGAACCCAAAGTACGCTTCGCTCGCCTCCGCGAAGTACTCCATCACGTTGTTCGCACCGTAATGCTTCTGCTTTCGGCCGGTTACGTGAGTAGTCTCTGCGTAAGTGCCGCCCGCCATTGCGGCCTTGTACGCACCGAGCAGACGCTCATCGTCGTATCCCAGCACCTGGTGGTGGTAGGCGTGGGCCATCTCGTGAAGCAGCATCATCGGCTGCACACGATTGGTCCAGTCGACCAGATTTCTAAGGTTCCCCAGCTCCACGGACTTTGCCTTGTCCGTGTTGAATCCGTTGTTCTTCAGCCACCCAGCACTCGGGTGATACACCGCCCCAATAGCACGAGGATTGCTGTGCTCCACCCAGATCTTCACCGTGTGCAGATGCTCCAGCACATCCGCCGGCACGATCCGATTGATCTCCCTGATCTTGGTGCGAAGCACTGACATCGCAGGCTTGAGCAGCGCCTCGTCGGCCTGCGCCGCTGGGCTGACATAGACTGCAAAGCCACCGATGGCGTACCGCGTGAATTCGCTCGTAGGTGAGTGAACGAATCCCTTGTCCTGCATGGCCAGGACTGCCAGGGCGAGCGAGGCGGCGATCATGCTCAGAGCATAGCGCGTCCGGTTCGCACGGCGTTGGCGTGATGAATCGCCTCTGAGTGGAGTCAGAAGCATGACAGGCAAATTGTGATTACATCTCAGACATATCTCGACGGGGGCAAGTGAAGCTTCTGAGACACAAAGTAATCGTGATACTCATGGCTGGCCTCTCTGTCGCAGCCCTGATGAT
>JALGYA010000103.1 GCA_029824475.1 Fimbriimonadia bacterium
GGACGCCTGTCTGAGGACGACGTCAACGCCGCCCTTCGCGAAGTCCGCATCGCACTTTTAGAGGCCGACGTCAATCTCAAGATTGCAAAAGGCTTTATCAACGCCATCAAGGAAAAGGCCGTCGGTCAGGAGATCTACGGTGAGCTGAATGCCGAACAGACGCTGATCAAGATCGTCCGAGAGGAGCTCGAGGCTCTTCTAGGCACCGCTGTTCCCTTCACATGGAGCCCCGCCCCGCCCACCGTCGTGTTGATGGTCGGTCTCCAGGGTTCGGGAAAGACCACCACAACAGCCAAGCTTGCCCGCCTGCTCCAGAAGGAAGGCAAAAAAGTCATGCTTGCTGCCTGCGACGTTCAGCGGCCTGCCGCTATCGAGCAGCTCCGCGTCCTCGGGAAACAGGTTGACTGCGAAGTCTATACAGAGGACGACAACAAAGACCCCGTCAAGATTGCTAAGGCTGCCTTGGCCAGGGCGAAGCACATGTTCAGCGATGTCCTCATCGTCGATACAGCTGGTCGCCTCACGATCGACCAAGACCTGATGATGGAGCTCGGGCGCATCCGAGACGTGGTGAAGCCGACTGAAGTGCTTCTGGTACTCGATTCGACCACAGGCCAAGAATCTGTTAAGGTCGCAGAGGCCTTCCACGAGCAGTTCTCGCTCACGGGCGCGATCTTCAGCAAGATGGACGGCGATACCCGTGGTGGCGCAGTCTTGAGCGTCCGCGCGGCCACAGGGGTCCCTGTTCGCTACGTGGGACATGGTGAGCAGGTCGAAACTCTAGAATCATTCTTCCCTGACCGCATGGCCGAGCGAATTCTCGGCATGGGGGACGTGCTTGGGATCATTGAGAAGGCTGAGGAGGCGTTCGCGGACGAAGACGCGAAGGGCCTCGAAGCCAAGATGAAGACCGGCAAAATGGACTTCAACGACCTACTTGCTCAAATGAAGATGATCAAGAAGATGGGCCCGCTGAAGAACGTCATCAAGATGCTCCCCGGTGCAGCTGAGCTTCCGGAAGACGCCCTGGACGAGGTGGACGACGGCCAGATGGGCAAGGTTGAAGCGATCATCCTTTCGATGACTCCGTACGAACGAACCCACCCCGATCTGCTCAACGGATCACGCCGCAAAAGGATCGCAATCGGCTCCGGAACAACGCCGGCAGATGTCAACCAGCTCATGGACCAGCTCCGCATGATGCGCAAGTCTATGAAGCAGATGACACAGATGCAGAAGAAGATGAAGAAGGGCGGCCGCTTCGGCGGAATGCGCGGCAGGCGCAGATAGGCCTAGTCCGCCCGGGACTTGAGGGCCCTTCCCTACTGCTGTAAGTCGGCTATAATTGCTGACTGCGCCATGAGGGCGCACTGCACCGCAGGAGAACAAGAAAAACGTGGTTAAGATTCGCCTAAGACGACAGGGAGCCAAGCACCGGCCCTTCTATCGCATCGTCGCCGCCAAGAGCACGGCCGCACGAGACAGCAGCTTCATTGAACAGCTCGGAACCTACGATCCGCTGGCAAAGCCTGCAGTCGTGAAGATCGATGCTGACCGAGCAATGCACTACCTGATGGAAGGCGCACAGCCTTCTGAAACTGCAGCTCGCCTCCTCAAGGGTCAGGGCATCCTTGATGACTTCTTCGCTCAGCGACCAAAAGCGAAGGATAAGTACAAATTCCTCGACAAGCGGACTGACTCAATGAGCCAGGCATCCGTGGTTGAGACCCCGGTTGCAGAAGCTGCAGCTGAAGAGACCGCTGCTGAAGAAGCACCTGTCGCTGAAGCCGCTCCCGCTGAGGAAGCAAAGGCCGAAGAAGCACCCGCCGAAGAAGCTCCGGCAGCCGAAGAGGCTCCCGCTGCTGAAGAGGCACCGGCTGAAGAAGCCAAAACTGAAGAAGAGGGCAGCTAATGAGCCTCACACCGATGGTCGAAGAGATCGTCAAGAATTGTGTTCTTGAGCCCGATTCAGTCTCGGTTGAAGAGGCTGAAGACCGTGGCGCAATGATCTACACGGTTACTGTAGCCCCCAACGACGTTGGACGGATCATCGGCAAGGATGGCCGAGTGATCTCCTGCATCCGTCAGGTCGTCGGAGCGGCTGGTGCGAAGGCACGCAGCAAAGCAATCGTCAAAGTCAAGACTGACTAAGGCAGAACAATGGCATCGGATGACCTGGTGGTCGTCGGACAGATCGTCGGCGAATTTGGCATCCGAGGTGCAGTAAAAGTGCAGCCCCTGACGGACTTCGTAGAGAGGTTCGATCCTGGGGCTGTTTTGCTTGTAAAGGGCCGCGAAATGACGGTTGCAAACTGCAGCTGGCATAAAGAGCAGGCTAGAGTCCAGTTCCGAGAGATCAAGACGATCGATGAGGCTGAGAAGCTCAAGTGGGAGCATCTTTCTGCCTACAAAGAAGATCTTCCAGAGCTGGACGAAGATGAGTTCCTCACCGAGGACCTAATCGGCCTTGAAGTCCGTGACAAAAAGGCTGGTTCTATCGGCAAGGTTGATCAAGTTATCCGCTCAGCGGCATCTGACCTGCTGGTTGTCGGCGAGACGCTGATCCCAACGGTCAAGGAGTTCGTCAAGTCCGTTGACCTGAAGGCAGGCGTAATAGAAGTGGAGTTGATTGAAGGAATGCTGCCCGGCGAAGAGGCAGAGGAGGTTCGCTGATGTTTCTTGATGAAGTAGAAATCAGAGTTGAATCCGGGAAAGGCGGTGACGGAGCTGCCACATTCCACCGAGAGAAGCACGTGCCCCTCGGGGGCCCCAACGGCAATGATGGTGGACGCGGCGGCGACATCGTTCTCATCGCGGATCGCCACCTCACCACGCTCTACAACTACCGCGGACGCAAAGGCTACAGAGCCGAAGACGGCGCCTACGCCAAAGCCAACCAGACCGGCAAAGACGGCAAGAGCCTTGAGCTGAAAGTTCCCGTCGGGACCGTTGTCACCGACCTTCATGACATGACCGTTCTGGTCGATCTCAGTGCCGATGGCATGCGATACGTCGTCAGCGAAGGCGGCAAGGGCGGACTTGGCAACCTTCACTTCACGAACTCTGTCCGGCAGGCGCCAAGTTTTGCCCAGAAGGGTGCACCGCCTGAAGTCCTCGATATCCGGCTTGAGCTGAAGATGCTCGCCGATGCTGGCCTGATCGGCATGCCGAATGCTGGCAAGAGCACACTGCTGAGCCAATGTACAGCGGCGAAGCCGAAGATTGGCGACTATCCGTTCACCACAATCATCCCCAACCTCGGAGTCGCAGCAATTGGAGACCGTAGTTTTGTGATCGCCGACCTCCCTGGCCTCATCGAAGGCGCGAGCGAGGGTCATGGCCTGGGCGATCAGTTCCTCAAGCACACAGAGCGGACTAAAGTGCTGGTTCACCTCGTGGATGCCTTCCCTCTTGATGAGACCGACCCCTTCACGAATTACGAGACCATCGAGAACGAGCTGAAGAACAGCAGCGAGGCGCTCTACAACCGGCCAAGGGTCATCGCGCTCAACAAGGCAGACCTAGAGTCACTCGGGGATCTGCCCGCACTCGTCAAGCAATTTGAGGCCACCGGCCGCGAGGTTTTTGTGATCTCAGGCGCGACTGGACAGGGTGTCGAGCCGCTTCTCTGGGCAACGCTCAAGAAGATTGATGAGGCTGCCGACCAGGACACTGAAGAGGTCGCACCAGTCCTCAGAGCGAAGCACAGCGATGCCTGGGATGTGATCAAGTTCAGCGGCGGATTCGAGCTGACCGGCAGACGAATCACACGACTCGTCTCGATGACCAATCTCAAGAGCAGCGAGGCTGTGCATTATCTGCACCTCCGGCTCCAGACAATCGGTGTCATCAATAAGCTGAAGAAAATGGGTGCTAAAGAAGGCGACCGAGTCGTCATCGGAGACTTTGAATTTAGGTACGTGGACTGGGAATGAAATACGGACTACTCGGCGGAACATTCGACCCCCCACACCTGGGGCACCTTGCGATCGCACAGGCTGCAATTGAAGAACTTGGACTGGATGCGGTCATCCTTATTCCAGCCAATCAGAACCCACTGAAGCACCGGAAGGCAGCCAGCCCAAATCACCGTCTGCAGATGGTCAGAATGCTCGCAGAAGAAGACGCCCAGGTTGCCGTCAGCAACGTAGAGCTGTCTCGCGAGGGCCGAAGCTACACAGTGGACACACTAGAGGAACTCTCCATCGTTCAGCCAGCCGAGTATTGGCTGCTGATGGGCACGGACACCCTCAAGACTCTTCCGAAGTGGAAGGACCCTGATCGCCTCCTCGGCTTTTGCAGGATTGGAGCAATTCGCAGAGAACCAGACTATTTGGACAGCGTTCTTTCATCCCTTTCGCCGTCAATGGCGTCTAAAGTAGATGTAGTCTCGATGAAAGCGAGCCCCATCTCTTCGACCCAGATTCGGTACGAAACCGCCACTGGCAAGAACACGGACCGCTGGCTGACCAAGGACATTCAGGACTACATCGAAAAACATGGCCTCTATCGTGAGCAAGAAAAACCTGCCAGCTAAAGAAAAAGCGGACCTGATCCGCGAACTAGCGGACGACATCAAGGCGGAGTCAATCACCGTGATGGACGTGCGCCCAAAAACCTCTGTCACAAGCTTCTTTGTGATCTGCACCGGCACCAGCCAAGTGCACGTGAACGCAATCGCAGACAACGTGTACCAGAAGCTCCGCAAGAATGGGATCAAGACTGTCCGAGCGCCCAGCATCGCCGGTAACGACGGCTGGCTGCTTTATGATTATGGAGACGTGATTCTGCACGTCATGCTCGAAGAGAAGCGGCAGTTTTACGACCTGGAGACCCTCTGGGAAACGACTCCTGACAACCCCGACCTGATTGTCTAGCACCATGAGCGAAGAGCCCCGCAAAGCGACCGACGAAGAGATCGAAAACGCGGAGAATCTGATCCGCAGATCGCGCCTTTCCAGGCAGCGGGGTGACATCACGAGCGCGGACCTCTATATGAAGGAGGCGCAGGAAGCGGCTCCTGGCGCGTCCGTCGTGCTCGAAGCTATTGGTGACGATCTGCTTGAGTCTGGGAAGAAGGAGAAGGCGCTGGAGGTGTTCAAACTGGCCACTGAAGCCGACCCGGACAACGCTGGCATCGAGCGAAAGTACGCTGAATGCGTGCTTGCTGTTCAGATGGCAGGCGATCCGTTTGCTATTCAGAACGCAGACATGGGCGACTATGGCAGCGGCAAGACGGCCGCTATTCTCGCCGCCCTTATGCCCGGCCTTGGACACATGGTGACCGGTCAGGGCGCTAAGGGAGCGATGATTCTCGGGGCTTGGGCGCTGTGCCTGCTCATTGCCGGTCTGCTGCCCGGTGGGTTCAGCAGCATTGGCGGCCTGTTCAATGATAATGAAGTCAACGGCTTGGCTCTGACGCTGCTGGCGCTTGCGGCCCTGATACACGTCGGCTCGTTCCTCTCTATCGCCGGTGAGGCGAAGCAGATCAAGCCAAAGGAAGTCGAGCGGCCTGTGCCGCCTTCTGATCAGGATTTTGAGATTTAGGCTAACGCCTATTTGGGCGCCACGGGATTGTAATTTACGGCGATCCCATAATCGCCGCCCCTATTGCCGGAATAGCGCAGGGTGAAGTACGACTCGCGTGTGAGATCATTAACCGGCATGCCGTCATCGTCACCATCTGAACCTACGGAATAGAGCATGAAGCCTAAGGCTGTCTTCCTGTACACCAGACTAGAACCCGGCATGAAGGGGTCTGGAGTCACTAAGTCTTCGGGAAGAGCGTCAGGTAGATCCTCAGGGTCTGGATAGCGCTGAATCATCCGGAGAGAAGCTTTGCCGGCCTCAAGAAAGCAGATGCCCGTGAGATAATCGTTGGCGATCGTCACGCCCAGAACGGCCTCTTTGGCAAGAACATACGAGGGATCAGGATTCGAGCTGAGATCCGATTCAAAGTCCCTTAGCTTCTGCATCGCAGCAGGTCCGCCAGTCGAGACTGCATGAAGGAGGAGCATGTTCTCAACTTTGGTCTCATACGCACGGGCTTCAAACGCCTTAGCAGTGTTTGGCCCGGTTCTGATCAATTGCCGATTCTTATGAAGGCTCTTGCCCCGGATTCGGGTGTCAATTCTGTCGAAGATCTCCTGCATCAGCCTTTCGGACGAGTGGCTGTCGACGTCCTCGCCTCTGTTTGCCGCTGCTAGCCAGGAGTTATCCTGTGGACGCGTATTCCGCTCCCACAGGTACCGCTGGATCAGGTCAGGCCTGATGTCCATGTTCTCAAACAGATAAGCGCGAGAGCTTCGAAAGTCACCGGCGGAGATATCTGCTAATGGCGGGAAAGCTTCGAGGGCCTCCAGCGAATCGGCCAATTCGCCTGCCAAGGCGGTGTTGGCTCGATTCCTCATGGCAGCCACACCAGCGACTTGTATCAGCTCCCATCTAATCCAGTGAGCGGTCAACAGGGAGTGAGTGGCTGGCTCGGCCAGAAGCTTGCTTGAAAGCTGCCCCATCGTCCGGGCATATCCCGCGGCTCCCGCGGCATCACCAGCATCGGCCGAGGCTACGATGGCTATTGGGAGTGACTTCGATATCTGGCTCACATCGAGAGATTTGTGCTCGTTCAGCGGTGCAGAAGGGTCGGGATGGTGGACAGCGAGTCCACCCACGCGCGCCTGAAGCCCCTCGTACCAAGGCCGTGCTGTTTCGAACCTACTCCGTAGGCTTTCCTCCGTTGCGAGGTCTTTGAACCTCTTCCTCTTTACTCCCTCTGGGATCGATGAGTTGATGTCCCGCCACTCTCTGTGGTTGTCCTCATACTCGTAGCCGTTCTGCTCCCGATACTCGGCCCAGGACAGAGGTCCGATGACATAGGCCCCCTTGATCCGTGCAGCTGCCAGCCCCTTCGCTGCCTCAGCAAATAGGGGATCCTCCCCTCTGCTCCACATCAGTCCGAAACTGACTGAGAGAATCAGCACAAACAGCACCGCGGGCAGCACCCACCTTATCTTCTTCGTCTTCTCCGCCATTCTCTGCTCCTTTATCGCTCCAGGATTTGAATGTCGATGTAGAAATTGACAGGATCGTATTCGAAATAGATCCTGAAGTCACCGCCCTTGTGTTTTGGGGCTATGAGATAGAGGTCGTCAGCATCGTACTCGGGCGCTTTGTCGTTCTTTGAGTAGGTGTGCTCCGAGTAGATTCGAAACCCGAGTTCAGTTCTCTCGTACTTGAGGGCTGAATTTGGACCGAAAGCCCTCGGCATATCGATGTCCTCAGGGAGACAATCCGGAAGGTCGTCTTTGGAGGGATACCGAGAAACAACACCGATTCCAATATCAGAGGCATTGCGAAGATATGGGTTCATAAAGTAGTCGTCAAGGTACTCCGGGTCAAGAGCCGCCCCGCTCCCTGGCCAGGCCCAATCTTCATCACACGACCATAGCTCTGCTGCAAAATCATTGAGCTCAGAATAGGCGAACGGTGCGTTGTTCGGAATCTGCTCCATGATTTTAGCGGCGCGCATCCATGACTCCAGTGCCCGTGCTACTGCCGCCGCTCTGACTCCTCGTCTCGCGACCGGGATCCTAGCACCAAAAACGGTACGGAACTCAGAAGCACAGACTTCCCGCACCGATGGCGCCTTGGGCGTCATCCTCACAACCTCCTGCAATGCGGCGAGAGTCTTGGGTTTACCTCGATTGCGAAGGGCAGCTAAACAGCAGGATGTGCAAAGTCGATCACTTAGCCTCCAGATATCGAACCCTCCTTCTTCGCCAGCCTCTAAGGCGGCTCGGGAGCCTAGCCACTGAAGGAAGAGCCCCCATTCTAACAGCTCCTCTAGCATGCCGCGATCAGCACACATAACAAC
Organism: Fimbriimonadia bacterium; assembly: GCA_029824475.1. GTDB lineage: Bacteria > Armatimonadota > Fimbriimonadia > Fimbriimonadales > Fimbriimonadaceae > JALGXY01. Next base: position 7,874 of record JALGYA010000103.1, read on the forward strand.
ATAGCAGGCTGCCTTTTCATAGACATAATGAACGGCTTCCATCAGGTCCTGGAAATCGCCAGGTCTCCCCGACGGGCCATGCTGGATTGTGAGCGGTTCTAGTTGATCAGGAAGAGCCCTAAACCACGCGGCGTGCCGCTCGTACCAGTCATCGAACTCTGTGTTCAGTTCCTCGAGAGAGCTCCCAATTCTGGTCAAGTCATCGGGCATCCCGTCTGGGAACTCACGCCAAGCCTTACGGCAGTCCACGTAGGTCGTCCCACTAAGCTCGTAGTACTCTGCCCATGTCAGACAGCCGATCTCGTTGCGAAAACGGTCACGGAGCCCATCCAACTCTTCTTCTGTGACAGACGGCGGCTCCTGCGAGGCTCTTGATTCTCCCTTTACAGCTCGTCTTCGGCCAAACCATGTTCTAAATCGCATGAATCCCCTAGCCCTACACTTCAGTCGCCCTCAGCAGCTTTCTTCAGCTCATTCATCAGACCCAGCTGAACCTGAGTCATCGTCAAGTCAGACCTCGTCCGCTCGATCACAGCCCTCAGAGCATCACAAGTCCGACGAAGCCCCCCAGTCAGAGAATCCGGATAGTCAAACGTCGTGAGCTCATCGTAGATGACCTCCATAGTCTTCAAAAGCCCCTCAGCATTGGCCATTGACCCCGCACGCATCTCATCAAGCGCATACCGGCGGCACTCAGAGGCCGCCTCGCCCATCCCATTCAAATAGCTCTTGGCACCAACACCTAGCTCTCCAGGCGTCGGCAAAGCCACACCCGAAACGATGCTCAGTACAGCCGCAGCCTCCACCATCTCCTTCTCAGAATCCTGTATGTACCCGGCATAAATCACCTCCGGATGCCCCTCCGCAAAGGCCCGCATCCCCGAAGCCACATCACGAGCCTGTGCCAGCAGCACCGCCGCCTCGTCAAGCTGTCGGCGGTGCACATGCTTGATGCACTTGGAGCTGATCTGGATCAGCAGGCGACTCTGTTTGAGCACCTCTTCCCTAGCGGCGTGCCGTGCGTCCATCACAGGCTTCAGTTCGGCAACAATCGATTCCCACTCTTCGGTCTTCACAGGAGTCCTCTGTCCTTCAGACTGACATACTTGTCCGTCCCGATGATGATGTGGTCGTGGAGGGGGATGTCGAGCAGATCGCCAACCTCGGCAAGACGCCGAGTCAATCTTATGTCCTCCGGGCTCGGCTCAGGATCGCCACTCGGGTGATTATGTGAGACCAAAATGGACGCAGCATTCTCACGAACAGCCTCCCGGAACACCTCACGAGGTCCGACAAGGCTCATGTTGAGGGTCCCGACATGGATTGTCCGAACGCTGATCACGCCCCCTTTCGTATTCAAGAACGCAGCACAGAAGTGCTCCTGCTTAGCCCCATCCAAGTGACGCTCAAAAATCCGGAAAGCGCTCTCCGGCCCGGAGACCGTATCGGTCGCCCCCTTCCCTGCCATCGCGGCTTTGCGGCCCAGTTCGATAGCGGCCAGCACTCGATGAGCTTCAAAGTCTTCAAGGCCAACCGAGGAGTGGAGGTCTGATCGGCTCAAGTCCGCCAAGCCGGCAAGACCAGCACGCTTCAGCAGCTTCCCAGCCGCCTGCTCATTCATGGCTGTATCGCGGCTGCTGCGCGTCAGGCAGACCGAAAGAAGATCGAGGGGTGAGGCGCTTTTGATGCCTAATGATTGAACTCTAGTCCAGGGTGACTCTGTTATTTCTCCCATGGATCCATTTTGACCTGATCGCAGTGTTCACGCATCGTGAATTCCTGCGGTGGAGGGCAAAAAACAGTAACTTCTTCAGTCCCGCCTGGCGGAACGAAGCGCAGGAATGCCGCATGCAGGTGCATCGGCCCCTGAGCCCAGTCTCCCTGCGAATAGAGTGGATCGCCAAGGACCGCATGACCAAAACTTGATAGGTGTACGCGGATCTGGTGGGTGCGTCCGGTTTCAAGCCTGCAGGCGATCAACACCTTCTTCCCTTCGCTAACGAGCTCCTTGATGTGGGTCACGGCCTTCTTGCCGTCACTCCGGATCGACATCTTCGTGGGATTCGATGCCGACCTTCCCAGCTCCGCCCGAATCGTGAA
>JALGYA010000315.1 GCA_029824475.1 Fimbriimonadia bacterium
ATCGTCGATGCGATGGCGACGGCGATCGCCATCGCTCAGGTCGGAGAATTCTCGTTCGTGCTGCTGGCAACAGCGCGGGATGGTGGCCTGATAGATCTTGACCTCTTCAAGCTCGCCACATCCGTAACCCTGCTGACTCTGTTCATCACGCCGTTCATGACAGGCAATGCGCACTGGATAGCCCTGCGCATCGCCAAGACCATCGTGCCCAAGCGCAAGCTTGCTAAAGCAGAACTGCGTGCCCACAAGAGCCAGGAACGGCATGGCCACATTATCGTCATCGGATATGGCGCGACAGGAAGGGCGGCGGCGCTCCTGCTGAAAGATGAAGGCGAATCAGTTCTCGTGCTCGACACCAGCCCGCTGCTCATCAGAGAGGCAGAGCACTGTGGGCTAGCCGGAATGGTCGGTGATGCGACACAGCATACGATTCTGGAGCGCGCAAACATTGACTCAGCCCGGGCTGTTGTCGTTGCTATCCCCGACCACATGTCGGTCCGGATAATCGTCAGCCAGAGCGGTCACGCAGCCCCTGACGTCCCCGTGATCGTGCGCTCGCGATATCACACGTTCTCCGATGAACTTGAGGTTCTCGGTGCTGACGGAGTCGTCGACGAAGAGAAGACCGTCGGGCAGAGGCTAGGAAAGCGGACGCTGAGCCTTATCAGCGCTTCAACAAGCAAAGAGACGGAGGACGAATCCAAGGAAGCCTCCTGATCCGCGTTCAGCAACGTCAGATAACCGAAACAAAAACCGTGACGATTCCCGTGCCTCCAGTCTATAATCCGACTAAGCCGCCTGGGCTGAGGCCATGAACCCCTTCTTCGAACGTGACCTGAGAATCTCCCGCCGACAGTTCTTCGCTGCCGGCGCGCAGGGGATTGGGACAGCGGCGCTCGCCAGTCTGCTCGGCAAGGACGGGTTCGGCAAGCTCCTTCAAGGAGACGGCCTCCACCACGCGGCCAAGGCGAAGCGCGTCATTGTCCTCTGGCAAGGTGGAGCGCCGAGTCAGGTTGACCTGTTCGACTACAAACCAGGCCTGGAAAAGCACCGCCTAGAAGAGCTCCCGGAGAGCCTGCTCAAGAGCAAACGCCTCTCTACGATGACGAGCAATCAGGGCAAGTACCCTGTTCTCCCCGCCATCAAGCCGTTCAAGCAGTACGGCGAATCCGGCATTCACCTCAGCGAGCTGCTTCCCCACACCGGCTCTATCGCCGACGAATTCTGCCTAGTCAAGTCGATGCACACGGACGCTGTGAACCACGCGCCGGGTGTCACGTTCTTCATGACCGGAAGCCAGCTCCCCGGCCGGCCTTCGATGGGATCATGGGTGTCATATGGCCTCGGGTCGATGAGCGATGACCTCCCAGCGTTCGTCGTGATGACCAGCGCGGACGAGAAGAAGACCTGCGGCCAGCTGTTTTACGACTACTACTGGGGCAACGGCTTCATTCCAAGCAAGTATCAGGGCGTGCAGTTCCGCAGCTCCGGCGACCCGGTGCTCTATCTCAGCAATCCCCCTGGCGTGAGCCCTGAACTGCGCCGAGGCGTCCTCGACGACCTCGCTGAGCTCAATGAGATGCGTCACGAGCTCTATGGCGACCCCGAAATCGAGACACGCATCGCGCAATACGAGCTCGCCTACCAGATGCAGACGAGCGTCCCCGAGCTGACCGACATCTCCGAAGAGCCCCAGCACATCCTCGATATGTACGGGCCGGACGTCATGAAGAAGGGCACCTACGCGCACAACTGCCTGCTGGCCCGGCGGCTGGTGGAGCGCGGCACGCGGTTTGTCCAGCTGATGCACAGCGGCTGGGATCAGCACAACAACCTCAGCTTCCAGCTCGCCAACCAGTGCACCGACACAGACCAGCCGAGCGCAGCCCTCGTCAAGGACCTCAAGCAGCGCGGGCTGCTCGATGACACGATCGTCCTCTGGGTGAGCGAGTTCGGTCGGACGGTTTTCGTCCAGGGCGACATCACCAAGCCCGCAGGGCATGGCCGTGACCACTTCGGCGGCTGCTACTCAATCTGGGCGGCGGGCGGCGGCTTCAAGCCGGGCCATGTGCACGGTGAGACAGATGACTTCAGCTACAACGTGGTGCGCGATCCTGTCGGAGTGCACGACATGCAGGCGACGATTCTCCACCTGCTCGGGATTGATCACACACGCCTGACGTACGAGTATCAGGGCCGTAACTTCCGCCTGACGGATGTCGAGGGCGAGGTTGTCGAGGACCTGGTCCGCTAGGCACCGCTAGTCGTCGTGAGACCAGATGTTCAGGAAAGGAAGCAGCTGAACCATCAAGATCAAGCCCTTGCTTCGCCTAACGGCGATGAAGCGACTCACATAGAGAGTCCTGCCACCGCCAAACTCTCCTTTGACTTCATCATCATAGAGAATCTTCCCTTCGATCAGCACCAGGCCGAGAAC
>JALGYA010000104.1 GCA_029824475.1 Fimbriimonadia bacterium
TTCGCGGCACGAAGCCAAGCAGACCTCTGTCAAACTTCTTTGTCTCGATGATCTCATCCGCAACGATCTTCACTGTGTTGGCTGGGATGGCAAAACCGATTCCCACGCTAGTTCCGGTGCCACTCTGAATTGTAGAGTTGACGCCGATAACCTTTCCGCTGACATCGATCAGCGGGCCGCCGCTGTTGCCGGGATTGATCGATGCGTCAGTCTGGATCATTCCAGAGTAGACCCGGCCCATCCCCGCCATACGTCGGTCCTGAACCTGAGCCTCGCGATTTTTCGCGCTGACGTGACCCACTGTCACGCTGTTCTCAAGGCCGAACGGGGCGCCGATGGCGACGGCGTGCTGACCAACGCGGACGGCATCGCTGTCAGAGAGCTCAAGTGTTTCAAGGCCGCTGCCGTCGATCTTGACCATGGCCAAGTCGATCTGAGCATCCCCAGCGGAATAGACTTTGCCTTCGATCTCGCGGCCGTCCGCCAGAACGATTGTGACCTCTTCTTCCCCGCCGACAACGTGGTCATTCGTGATGATCCAGCCGTCGCTGGTGTAGATAAAGCCGCTTCCTCCGCCAAAACTTGCACGAACATGGACAACTGCCGGTGAGACGGCATCAACGAGGTCTGCGTAGACCGAGTCGAGCTCCTGGAGAGCCGAGAGCTTCTCGGCTGTTGGCAGGCTTGCCAGCTCCATTTTCAAACCCTGAACGACCGGCTTGGAAGCCGACTTCTGGGCGCCGTCTGACCAGACTGCACAGCCGAGTGAGATGGCCGCTATTGCGGCTCCCATCGACAGAGTCAGCCAAGGCCTCTTTGTCATTGTTCGTATGAGCTTCATGTTCTTGATCCTCGGTCTGCTGAATTGATCAGCGAGATGTATGTTAAGAAAACTGGTGTTTTCGCTCGGTCGTTCCCTAGACCTAGTGCGAGGCGTGAACGAACTGGTTCAGTATCTCTTTAACGACGCTTGGCGGAGCGTCGCCAGCAGCGGAAAACCCGACTCCGCCGATAATATCGGCTGCGCTTGATCGGATTCCTGAGGGATTAGCGCCCTCAAAGACTTTCTGCGACCACTGGTAGATGCTGATTCTCCCCATTCCGTCGCTCACTTCGATCTGCACGAATGAGCGCTCGTCGTCCACCTCGATCATCTGGCGTTTAATCGTGCGGAACCCATAAGGGAGCTTTCTTGGGATCCTCGGCTCAAAGCCAAGTTCCTCAGACACATCCTTTCCGTACTTGAAGGGGCGTGGATCTGGAATCTTCTCCCGCTCGATATCCTCATCGACGTCGAATTTGAACTCGTTCTTGGAAATACTGGAGTTGAAGAAGACAAGCAGAACATCCAGCAGCGGGATGACATCACCCTCTTCGGTGACTCTCTCCGACCGCAGGAGCACTCGCTCCTTTTCGTCCACGTACCATAGGCGATCTCCCACGCTGCTGCGCTTTGCTGAGATGACGATTTTTCTAACCTCACGGCCAGCGACGCTGCTCTCTTCACCAAAAGTGACCCTGTAGTTCTCATTCAGCAGCCCCATCCGCTGTCGGATGGGAAATGCTGTGAGCCGCGGCGATGCCTGCACCCAGACCTTCTGATCGAGGGGGCTGAAGACGTTCATCACCTTTCCGTCATCAACAGTACGCATGCCTGCCATGTCGATTGGCTGGACAACCGTAGCAGCCACGCCATGCTTTGGATGAACGAACTGCTGAATCATCAGGAAGCTCTCTCGCTCCGGGCTGAAATAGCGATAGAAGTAGTGAGCTTTGACCTTTTCGTGATTCTCCAGCGCCTGCTGGAGATAATCCTTGGCCGAATCCTCAGCGGATGCGGGGACAGCTAGCGCGAGCAGCGCAGCGGCGAGGAGAACCTCAGCGCACCGGTCTGCTCGCGGAAAATACCGTCGCATGGCCAAACGGATCGCCGGCGTACGGCTGATCATTGATTCGTGGAGGCACGGGCTTTGCCGAGGCCGTAGGCTCATCGACAGACGTGCTCATAAGGAAGAAAGCTGTGGCCGCAGCGGCGGCGGCGAGTGAAGAAGCTGCAGCAAGACCGAAAACCGCGATCCGCTTGACTTTGATAGGCTTGCGTAGTCTTGACTGACTCAGCTTCCTCGGCGCACGTCGGGCACTCCTGAAGATGCCGGCGGACGTTGATCATCTGCTCACCGGTCAGCTCCGCGTCAAGATAAGCGGAAAGCTGGCTCTGGCATGTCTGGCAGTTCATCGTGTTGCTGCCTCCATGATTGAAGGAGCCGTTCGCTCGATATGAGCTCTCAGCTGCTTGCGGCCTCGGTGGATTCGCGATCGTACGGTGCCGACCGACGTTCCCATGATTGAGGAGATCTCTTCGTATGACATCCCTTCGATGTCAGCCAGAACAACTGCGGTTCTGAATTCCGGTGTCATCGCTCTCAAGCCAATCTGCAGGGGCTCAGCGAGAGTGGAGTCGAGCAGTTCACCGTCGGCTGAAGCTGTCTCATCAGGCAGATCCCAGGTCTGGGATCCATCGGGGCTCTGCTGCTCAATGCTCACCGTCTTGAGTCGAGACTTGCGCCGCACTGTGTCGATGTGGATATTCGTCATGATTCGGAACAGCCAACCGGTGAAGGGCAGGGTCTCGTCGTAGCGATGGAAGAACCTGAATGCTCGCAGGAAGGTCTCCTGGACGAGGTCCTCAGCTTCAGCTGCCCGGCCTGTCAACCGGTAAGCCATGCTGTACGCTTGACGCGAAGTGTCCCGCATGAGCCGCTCAAAAAGCGGTCTGCGGTCCTCGGCTCTGCGTGCCTCTGATTTGACCCACGATGCAATCAAAACTTATTCCTCTGAATTGACTACGTCCGACAGGCCAATTCGAGTTCCTCAAGTTTAGCCGAGAATGCGGCAAAACATAGCATCGAACACCAGACCGGGGCTGGAATTGCCTTGAATCAGCCTGAAAGCCTCTGCGGCGGCCTGCGCGGCGGCGGGTTTTTCGGGAAGTTTCGCCAGGCACCAAAGGCCCACTGCACGGACCAATTCAACCTGAGCATCCCTCGTCTTGAGGCCTCGTGCTTTGGCTAATTCGTCTGCAGCACCGCGTGCTTCTGATGCGAGAGAAAGGGCACTGCCCAACTCGGCGGTTAAGGCTCGCTCAAGAGCGGAATAGAGCCGCTTGTATGGCTCCGGCGCTTCTCTCAGCCTCTTAAGGCTTCCCGGCGTATCTGCCAGAGCCAGCTCCCATGGCTCCGCAGCAGCCTGGCCAGAATCTGGTTTGGGCGGAGCTTCACATGCGGCACAGAGACATCGAGACCTGATCGTTGGCAGGACCCTGCCGACTTCAGATGTCGTCAGAATGATCTTCCCGTAAGGCGGCGGCTCCTCCAGGGTCTTGAGGAGAGCGTTTGCGGCCGGGAGGTTCATCCTCTCCGCAACTTCAAAAACCATCACCTTTGACCGGGCCATCAAAGGGCGAGTCCGGAAGAACTCCATAATCGGGATGTGCTCAAACTCCTTGTCCGGAGGGGTCACGTCGTGGATGGCGGCAAGCTTGATCATCCTGCCCGCTCCCCATGGCCTGATCACTTGAAGGTCGACAGCTCGCCCCCCCGCGGAAGCCTTGCAGATCGAGCATTCACCACACGCTCCGTTTTCGACGGGTGAAGGGCATAGCCAGGTGCGAGCGAGCTGCATCGCCGCAGTCGATTTTCCTGTTCCCTCGGCTCCAAATAGGAGTACAGCATGGGCACCGTCCTCACCTGCTGAGATGCGATTGAGCAGCGATTTAATGCTGCTCAATCCTTCCCAATCGTCTATGCTCTCAAGCGGCTCAAAAGCGGTGGTACTCATCGACATCCATTACAAACATGACGGCGCCGCCCACAGGCACCTTCACAGGGCTGGTCAGGTAGGCGCCTGGGGGGCCCGATTCAAATGGCATCACGCTGACAACCTGCTCACGGGTCTGACAATTCTCCTCAATGAGCGACCTGAGGCCCGCGACCTGGTCGTCCTCGGTTCCGATGATCATCGTCGTATTGCCCTCCCGGAGGAAGCCGCCAGACGATCCGATGACGGTGAATTTGAACCCAGAACTCACCAGGGCGGTCATCATTTGCGCCTTATCTCGATTGTGGATCACACAGAGGGCAAGCTTCATCGGCCTTCACCATCTCAATTATATCTGGCCAGACATAAAGATGGGGTCTGGGAATAATCCCAGACCCCATCACCTCAAGAGGCCAGGTTGACCTACTGTTGACCCTGGTCGTCGCCTCGTTCCTCTTCTTCGGTAGTCCCGTGAAGAGTCCGTTCGCGCTCTTTGTAAGCTTCGAGCTGATCGGCCCTTCCGGAATCGATCATGCCCTGCTCAACGTTCTCGTCAGAGAATTCCTCCCGAAGCGCTGCTGCATCTTGTTCGCTTGAACCGACGCCACAGCCAATCAGGCCGAAACAGAGTGCCACAAGTGCAGCCGAGGCCAACTTCATCTTAGTAGCCAAGACCCCACAGCGGGTAGTCGATGGACGTGTCTGGCTGGAAGAAACCGACGTTGCCTGACGTGATTGTCGTGCAGTCGTTCTTGTAAGTCCAGCCTTCGTACGGTCCACCGGTCACGCCAAGATATTCGAGCTTTGTGGGCGTCTCCGAAAGGAATCGTCCAGCAGGAATAAAGTGAGCACTGCTGTCTGTCGAGGAGGTTGTGATGCCTCCAGATGGAACCTTGGTGAAGTCAACATCGGTTCCGAGCGTGCCGTTGATGCAGTCGTTATATCCACCGTTCATCAGCTTATAGCGCCAGAACTCGCGGATCGCGATTGGATAGACCGTCTCAGAAACATCGCCTGGATCGACCGTTCCACCCGGCAGTGCACCAGTGCCTGCTGTCGGGAATTCGAGCAGCAGCGCAGTGCGCGACGGGTTCGGAACACCAGTTGTCGAGCCGCCCAGCCAGGAATTCCTGAACTGTCGTTTGAATGTGGGGGATCGATTGTAGGTGTCGAGCGAACCGGTGATGGCTGTGTTGAGAACGAAGGCGTTCACAATCTGACCATGGTTGGCCCACTGTGCTGCATCTTTCTGTCTCAGCGGATGCTCAAGAATGCCAACGCTCTTCATGTAGGGCATCGGCCACTTTTGCCAGCTGAAGTGGTTCATTCGGTGTGCATAGCTTGGCCAGGAGCACCGGACCACACCATCACCGTTCAGATCGGAATTCAATGACGAATCTGGCTCGCAGCCGTCATTGCGGGGATACATATCGTCGTAGTCGATCGTGTAGAGCAGGATGCCCAGACCGATCTGACGTACGTTGGATAGGGCCGCGGCCTTCTTTGCGGCTACCTTAGCCTGAGCAAAGACCGGGAAAAGAATTGCGGCAAGAATTGCGATGATTGCAATCACCACCAGAAGCTCAATGAGCGTAAACGCGCGCTTTCGCATAGTTACAGAGTGCACCTCGTGGACATCGGTGTCCATCATTCACTTTGCCAGATTCTTCACAAGACGGTGCGAAATTCAATCGAAGATTTGAGAAGGTTTTCCACACCCTTTGCAGGCGCGAATATTCTTGTGATTCATGATATTGCTCATACTAATCATGACCCCAGAAGCAAATCATCATAGTTTATGGCCAAGGCTGCTCCTCCTAAGCGCGATTCACAGACGACTTCATCCGGCATGAAGATTGATCGGATGCTGACAGCCTCTGCGCCCGCTGCTTCCTGGTCTGTTCGGAGCTCCAAGATAGCCGACCCTTCCGGCAAAGCAGTCTTTGAATCTGACGCTGTGGAAGCCCCCGCATCCTGGTCGCAGACGGCCGTAGATATCCTCGCGTCCAAGTACTTCAGACGGTCCGGAGTCCCGCAGTTTGATGAGGCCGGCTCGCGCCTTATCGATGATGAAGGCCAGCCCGTTCTTGGGGCCGAAACAAGCTCAAAGCAGACCGTTGGCAGGCTGGTGAAGTGCTGGCGGCATTGGGGCGAGAAGTCGAAGATGTTTGCCTCCGAAGACGATGCTGCTGCATTCGAAGAAGAGCTGGCCTGGATGATTCAGAACCAGGTGGCAGCGCCCAATTCACCTCAGTGGTTCAACACCGGCCTCGCCCACGCCTACGGAATCACCGGTCCTGCTCAAGGCCACTACTTTGTCAACCCAGACACGCTGGAATTGGAGGAATCGCCCGACGCCTACTCTCGACCACAGCCGCACGCGTGCTTCATCCAGTCAGTCAAGGACGATCTCGTGGGAGACGGCGGCGTCATGGACCTGTGGAGAAGAGAGGCAAGGCTCTTCAAATTCGGATCAGGGACAGGAACGAATTTCTCAGCGCTGCGCGGCGAGGGTGAGCCGCTCGCTGGCGGAGGCGTCAGCTCCGGGCTTATGTCTTTCCTCAAGATCGGCGACAGAGCAGCAGGTGCGATCAAGTCTGGCGGCACAACGCGCCGGGCTGCAAAAATGGTCTGCCTCGATGTGGATCATCCGGATATCGAGGCCTTTGTCGCCTGGAAATCTGAGGAGGAGAAAAAGGCGCAGGCTCTGATCAAGGCCGGTTACAGCTCGGACTTCAATGGAGAGACCTACCAGACCGTCTCCGGCCAGAACTCGAACAACTCCGTCCGGCTTTCCGACCACTTCCTCAAGGCGGTTCAGCACGATGAAGACTGGCATCTTCATTGGCGCACAAACGGCCGCATCTGCAAAACGCTCAAGGCCAAAGACCTCTGGAATCAGATCAATGACTCCGCATGGGCGTGCGCCGACCCAGGAGTTCAGTACGACACGACGATCAACGACTGGCACACCTGCCCGAAAGCCGGACGGATCAACGCTTCAAACCCGTGCTCCGAGTACATGTTCATCGACGACACGGCCTGCAATCTGGCCTCGGTCAACCTGCTCAAGTTCTACGATGCCGACTCTGGACAATTCGATGTTGAGGGCCTGAAGCACGCGGTCCGACTCTGGACGATGGTGCTTGAGATCAGCGTCCAGATGGCGCAGTTCCCGAGCAAGGAGATCGCTCAACAGAGCTTCGACTACCGCACGCTCGGGCTCGGCTACGCAAGCCTGGGTGCTCTCCTGATGGTGATGGGCATTCCTTATGACAGTGAGGAAGCACGGGCTGTGGCAGGCTGCCTCACCGCGATTGTCTCTGGAGAATCCTATGCCGCATCGGCAGAAATGGCGAGCGTTCTCGGCCCCTTCCCTGCCTACAAAGAGAATCGCGATGACATGCTGCGTGTGATCAGGAATCACCACCGCGCAGCCTACGACCGACCGGCAGAAGAGTACGAAGATCTCTCAATTACACCGCAGGGAATCAACGCTGCCGCGTCTCCCCAATATCTCCTTGAAGCGGCGCGATCGACTTGGGACAAGGCGCTCAAGGCGGGCAAGAAACATGGATATCGCAACGCACAGGTCTCAGCCATCGCGCCGACTGGCACGATCGGCCTGCTGATGGACTGCGACACGACGGGCATTGAACCGGATTACGCGCTTGTCAAGTTCAAGAAGCTCGCAGGTGGCGGCTACTTTAAGATCGTTAACTCATCCGTACCAGCTGCGCTGCGCACGCTTGGATACAGCAGTGAGCAGGTGAAGCAAATCACTGAGCACGTGCTCGGCACAGGAGTGCTTCAACCAAATGGTGAGCCCGCTGAGGTTAGCAGAGCATCACTGAGCGAGCGAGGCTTGAGTTCATCGGAAATAGAGGCGATTGAGACCTCGCTGCCGGGAGCGTTCGACCTCGAGTCGGCGATCGGGCCGTGGATGCTGGGACAGGACGCCCAGGAGCGCCTGGCTATAGACCCCAACGGCTCGGATCTACTCACACAGCTCGGGTATTCATCTGAAGCGATCACAAGGGCAAGTGAGAACATTTGTGGTCACCAGACCGTCGAAGGTGCACCTCACCTCAAAGATGAGCACCTTCCTGTATTCGACTGCGCAAACCGATGCGGAAAGACCGGCCGGAGGCTCATTCCAGCCATGGGGCATATCCGGATGATGGCTGCGGCACAGTCGTTCATCAGCGGCGCGATCTCAAAGACCGTCAACCTGCCAAACGAGGCCACGGTTGACGAGATTTCCGATGTCTATATGGACAGCTGGCTGCTCGGTGTCAAGGCCGTTGCCCTCTACCGAGACGGCAGCAAAGGCTCTCAGCCTCTCGCTTCCTCAGCATCAACAGACGATGCAGTAGACACGATTTCGACGCCGCATAGGAGGCCGATGCCATCAAGACGGCGAGGCGTCACGCAGGAGGCCAAGGTCGGCGGGCATAAGATCTACCTGAGGACCGGCGAGTACTCCGACGGCACACTCGGTGAGATATTCATCGACATGCACAAGGAAGGCGCGTCGTTCCGGTCGATGATGAACTGCTTCGCGATCGCCATCTCCAAGGGCCTGCAGTACGGTGTTCCGCTTGAGGAGTTTGTAGACACTTTCACGTTCACGCGCTTCTCGCCGCACGGCCCGGTGACCGGCCACCAGAACATCAAACTGGCCACTTCAGTCCTAGACTATGTGTTCCGCTCATTGGGTGTTGAGTATCTAGGAAGAAACGACTTGGCACACGTCAAGCCGAGCCACAAAGAGCTCGACCCGTCTGAGCGGGTCACCGCGGCTCCCGCCAAGCCGAAGCCTGCGTCCGCCATGAACGAACAGATGGCAGACCTGATGGGCGACGCGCCCATCTGTGATGAGTGCGGAAGCCTTACGGTCCGCAATGGAAGCTGCTATCGCTGCGAGAACTGCGGGAACAGCATGGGCTGCTCCTAACCAATTGGTCAGGCGAGGGCTTCCCTGAGGTCCTCGCCTTTTTCTATCACGCCTCTGAGCCAGCCGTTGCCGAGCAGGATGTCGATCGGCATCAGCTTGTATTCGTACTCATACGGCGGATCGAGCCACTTGAAGTCGTCCGGATAGAGCTGGCAGAGCGACTGGAGAATCGAGCAGCCGGTCAGGAACGGCTTGAATTCGCGCCGATCAGTTACGTGGAGGAAAGCTCCACCGCAAGCCTCAAGGGCATGCTTCTGGAACGTCGGCTCGAAGTAGATCGGCCGGAAATGAGCCCCAGGCAAGCCTCTCCCATTGAGCTCTTCACAAAAAGCCCACGCATCGATAAACGGCGCACCGAACATCTCGAACGGCATCGTCGTGCCGCGGCCCTCTGAAATCTGGGTGCCCTCGATAAGGCACATCCCGGGGTAAACCACTGCGGTGTTGACCGTCGGCATATTGGGAGACGGCAGAGCAAAGGGCACTCCGCACTCATCAGCGTAGAGCGATCTGTCCCAGCCTTCGCACTTCACCACACGCAGCTCGCAGCCGGGATAGTGTTCAGCCTTGAACTTCATGGCCGCCTCACCCAACGTCAGCCCATGCCGGTGCTCCAAGGGCAGCAGCCCGACAAAACTCTTGAATTCCATCTCCAACACCGGTCCCTCGACATCCACGCCGTTGATCGGATTTGGGCGATCCAGGATCGTCACGGGGATGCCGAGCCGCTCGCAGGCCTTCATGCAAAGCGAAGTCGTCCAGATGAACGTGTAGTACCGGCTTCCGATGTCCGGCACGTCGATGATCAGCTCATCGAGCCCTTCGAGCATCGCATCGGTGGGCTCTCGATGCTCACCATACAGCGAGTAGAACTGGAGGCCAGTTCTGGCATCGCGGTAGCCCTCCCACTCGATCATGTTGTCCTGCGTGTGGCCCCATATCCCGTGCTGAGGGCCGAACACAGCGCCGATTGTGAGACTGCCGGATTGATGATGAGGGAGCAGACGCTCCAAGACGTGAACATAGGATGAGTCGACGCTTCCCTGATTGCAGACCAAACCGACTTTCTTGCCATGCCAGTCCGAAAAACCCGATGCCACTGCCTTATCGAGGCCCAATTGAACGCCCATCGGCCCGAGACTACCGCCGCAGCTGGCAAAATAGATGGCATGACACCCCGACCGCTTCCATCGGATGCCCGCGACGCCATGACCTGGTCCTGGGAAGACTTCGCCCCTCACTACGACGCACTCAAGTCCACTGATCTGTCAGCCGAGAACCTTGAGGGCTGGCTGGGCGACTGGTCGAAAGTCAGCGCTGTTCTCAGTGAGATCCACAGCCGACTGCATGTTGCGCCAACCCTAAACACAGCCGACAAAGCTGCCGTTGAGCAGCTCCAATCCTTCTCAAAGAACATCCACGAGCCGCAGCAGGCTGCTGAAGAGGATCTGCGCAAGAAGCTCCTCGCTTCCGGCCTCACGCTGAAGGGCATGGAAGTTCCGATCCGCCAGATGCGAGCTAACTCTGAGCTATTTCGCGAGGAAAACCTGCCGCTCCAGACGCAGCTCGTTGAGCTGAGCAGCAAGCACGATGAAATCTGCGGAGCGCGCTCCGTCGAGTGGGATGGCAAAGAGATCACCCTCGAACAGGTCTCAAAGTTCCTGGAGGAGCCAGACACCGGACGGAGAGAGAAGGCGTGGAGGCTAAAGCATGGCCGGATCCTGCAGGACCGCCAGAAGATGAATGATCTCTGGACTGAGATGTTCGACATCCGGAGCCAGATCGCGAAGAACGCCGACTGCAAAAACCTGGTCGACTACGTTGCACAGGACTATCACCGGTTCGACTACACCCCCCAGGACTGCGAAGACTTCCGCAATTCGATAGCGGAGCACGTCGTGCCAGCCGCAACAGCGATCTACAAAGAGCGAGCCGCCCGCCAAGGCGCTGCCACGCTCAAACCCTGGGATGAGGACTTTGATGTCTGGGGCGATGAACCCCTCCAGCCGTTCGAGACAGAAGCTGAAATGCTAGACCCGAGCGCCGAGATTTTCGAAAGACTCGACCCCGTCCTTGCGGAGCGATATCAGGACATGCGTGACCGTGGCTTGATGGATCTGTTCAGTCGAAAGAACAAGGCAGGCGGAGGTTACTGCACCTCATACGCGGTGGAGCAGCGCCCATTCATCTTCATGAACGCTGTTGGCACACAGGACAACCTGCAGACGCTGATCCATGAGATGGGTCACGCGTTCCATGTCTATGAAACAGCGGCCCTGCCCTACGACTCACAGAAGCACACAGGAGCGGAGTTCGCTGAGGTCGCTTCGATGAGCATGGAGATGCTCGCCCAGGCTCACCTCGGCGTCTACTACGACGAGAAGTCAGCGGCCAGAGCCCAGATTTCACACCTAGAGCGAATGATCTGCTTCTGGCCGTACATGGCCGTGGTTGATGGCTTCCAGCACTGGGCCTACGCCAACCCTCAACAGGGCCGCATCCCCGCTGAGTGTGACAAAAAGTGGACAGAGCTTTGGCGCAGGTTCATGCCTGGCATCGACTATGCGGGGCTGGAAGACCTCGAGGCGACCGGCTGGCACCGCAAGCTGCACATCTTCCTTATCCCGTTCTACTACGTTGAATATGGGCTTGCTCAGGTCGGTGCACTGCAGGTGTGGCAGAACTCACTGAAGGACGAAGCTGACGCTGTCGCGAAGTATCGGCATGGCCTGTCGCTCGGCTGCACGGTTGGGCTGCCGCAGCTGTTTGAAGCCGTCGGCGGCAAGTTTGCGTTCGACGGCGAGACCATATCTTCCCTCTCTAACCAGATGGTGGAAAGACTAGCTGAGCTGAAAGCGCAGCTGAATCAGCCGGGCGGCCAGGTCAGTTTTCGGCCGCCCAATAGGTGAGCATGGAGGTGAGGCACGGCCTGGCCTCCATCTTCTCCCTCGTTGATCACGAGCCTGTATCCGCCCTCGTCGA
>JALGYA010000105.1 GCA_029824475.1 Fimbriimonadia bacterium
TCGCCGGGGGCATACTGAGCACGGTCCAATGATCGCATCGATTGCTGCCGCTTTCCTCATGTCGAACTCCGTCAACGTTGACCCTCCAATGCCGTACGGCGTACTCCCAAACAAGGGCCAGCTTGCCTGGCACGAGATGGAGTTCTATGGCTTCGCCCACTTCACGACCAACACGTTTACGGACAAGGAGTGGGGATTCGGTGACGAGAGCCCTGAGATTTTCAATCCAACAGAATTTGACGCCGAGCAGATCGTTTCAATCCTGAAAGACGCAGGAATGAAGGGCGTCATCGTCACCTGCAAACATCACGACGGCTTCTGCCTCTGGCCGAGCAAATACACGGAGCACGACGTCTCGTCTTCGCCGTATAAAGACGGCAAAGGCGACATCATCCGCGAGTTCGCAGATGCCTGCGAAAAGTACGACATGAAGTTCGGCGCGTACCTCTCCCCGTGGGATCGGAATCACCCGGATTACGGGACTCAGAAGTACATCACCTACTTCCGGAATCAGATGGAGGAGCTCCTCACGGAGTACGGCGAAATCTTCGAATTCTGGTTCGATGGAGCCAACGGGGGCGACGGCTATTACGGCGGCGCGAATGAGTCGCGAAAGATCGATCGGGCCACCTACTACGACTGGCCAACCACTTGGAAAATGCTGAATGACATCCAGCCAGACACTGTGATTTTCAGCGATATCGGACCTGGATGTCGATGGATCGGCAACGAGAGCGGCCACGCAGGAGATCCCTGCTGGGCGACGTACACGCCTCAGCCTCTGCCTGGAAACGATACATTCGGCCCGGGATACGTGGAGCATACGCTTGGCCACAACGGAACTCGAAACGGCAAGTACTGGATCCCCGGCGAGGTTGATGTTTCGATCCGCCCCGGCTGGTTCTATCACGCGTCACAGGACGATAAGGTTCGCACCCCTGAGAACATCATCGACATGTACTTTGGCTCGGTCGGTCAGGGGGCCTCATTCCTGCTGAACGTGCCGCCCGATCGCCGTGGCCTCATCCATGAGAATGATGAGGCCTCGTTGAGGGCTACAGGGGCGATCTTGAGGGCAACTTTCGGCAAGAACCTTGCCGATGGAGCCTTCGCTGAGGCATCTAACACACGCGGCGACGGCTTCGGTCCGGACAATCTTTTGGACGACAGCCGCGACACCTACTGGGCCACAAATGACGCAATCACCGAGCCCAGCGTCACCCTCAATCTTGACGGTGAAAAGACGTTCAACGTGATCAGCCTGCGCGAGCACCTTCCGCTCGGCCAGCGGATCGACGACTGGGCGCTCGATGCCTGGTTCGATGGGGCCTGGAAGGAGATTGGCAAAGGGACGGCCATCGG
The DNA here is from genome assembly GCA_029824475.1 of Fimbriimonadia bacterium. GTDB lineage: Bacteria > Armatimonadota > Fimbriimonadia > Fimbriimonadales > Fimbriimonadaceae > JALGXY01. The sequence goes on from JALGYA010000105.1 coordinate 1,363, forward strand.
CAGCCGCCGACTGTGGCGCGGCAACTACATTACGACTGACCGGGTGCGGCTCAGAATCACCAAGTCGCCTGTCTGCCCCGCAATTTCTGAGTTCGCCGTATATGCAGAGCCAGCCAAGGTCGATATTGTTCCCCATGCAAAGGTCTTCATCGACTCGACCACTGTTGAACTGAAGTCACCTAAGCCGGGCGTTGAGATACGGTACACGCTCGACGGCTCCGAACCGACAGCCCGCTCAAGAAAATATTCAGCTCCCTTCAAAGTAAGTGAGACGACCAGTATCCGCGCTGTCTCCATCGACTCAGGCGTGGTTAGCCCGCGGCAGTCAGCAATGGAGATCACCGGCTACTCAGGCTCGTCCCTTCGGTCACCGATTGTATTCATCAGGAAGCCAGACGAAGGCCTTCGCTACGAGGCCTTCGAGGGCGGCTGGCAGAGCCTCGATCAGATGGCCGATCGGAAGGCGATCAAGACCGGCACTTGCGACGTGATCGACATCAAGCATCGAACGCGAGACGAGCACGCCGCCTTGGCCTTCAGTGGGTTTATCAGCGTCCCGGAAGACGGAATCTACGTGTTTACGACCTCCAGCGACGACGGCTCTCGCCTCAGAATTGGCAAGGAGCTAGTTGTTGAAAACGACGGCCTCCATGGCATGGGTGAAGTCGAAGGCAGCATCGGCCTCAAGGCTGGCTGGCATCCGTTCCGCGTCGAATGGTTCAACGCCACCGGAGGCATCGGGCTCGAAGTCACTTGGCAGGGGCCTGGGATCAATAAACAGGCGATCTCAAAGAACCGGCTAGGGCGGTAAATTGGAAGGACAAACAACGATGTTTCACTTCACCTCAGAATCGATCTGTCAGGAGTCGACAGACTGCCCCGGCTGCGTGCGCGTCTGCATGGAGGACCGAATTCGATCCAAGAGGTTTGACAGGCAGATCAAGACCGCCATCCTCGAGCCGGAAGGCGAAGATGAAGGCCGCCACATCGTTGAGGAGGCGATCTGCCTCAGCGGCATCGATTCCGCAAAGGTGATGCACCGAACGGGGGAAATGAAGCCGGGCCACACGGCGATTCTCATTGAAGTATCGGGCAAAGAGCGCTGCGCCTGTCTCGACGCGCTCTCCTGTATCCACACAGGCCTCCTGCGGCGCATGCCGACACGGGCACGCATCTTCTACGAAGACGGTGGGGAAGAGCACGTGCTCAGCTCAGATCTGTGGAATGCGGCGCACCGCGAGGGCGGCGCACCAATCAAGACCGAGATCTGCTGGGCCGCCCAGTCCTTGAAGGACATCGAAGGGTATCGATTGATCGATGTCAGAGAGCCGGATGAACTGGAGGAAGAGCCGCTCGTCGGCTTGAAGGCCGAGCATGTCCGATTCGACGACTTCTGCTGTGACCACGTCTGCACGGATCAGAGCGTCCTTCTCGTATGCCGGACAGGAATGCGGAGCTACAGGCTCGCCGCTGAAGTCCGGCGCAAAGGCAAGCATAATGTCTGGTCTCTTCAGGGTGGATTGGTCCGGCTGCGAATTCTCAGTGCACAGAATCAGCCGCTGTAATTCGGAACCCTCTCGACGCAGGCGCATTTACAGCAGTGTGCGCGCTGTCACTTGCCCTCTTCTCGCCGCGCTGGCTATGGGATGCCACCAGTCCCCAGATCACAGAATAGAGCCGGTCGCGGTGCAGGCGGCGCGCACAGAACAGCTGCTTTATCCTCTCGAAGTCGGGGATGCGGCCATCGACTTCACTTTAGATTCAGTGGAGGGCCCTGAATTCTCCCTTTCAGACAACTTCGGCCATCGGCCGACAGTGCTGGTTTTCGGCAGCTACACGTGAGGACCTTTCCGCGAGCACGCGAATGACCTGAACAGTTGGTTCAGGAATGACAAAGCTACGGCGGATTTCAGATTCATCTACATCCAGGAAGCTCACCCCAGCTTCGGTCCGGAAGAGGATTGGGACGAGCATCAGGGCCGGTACCAACTGCACCACGAGAACTACGAGCAGCGTTCGGACGCGGCACACCTCTGTGTCTCTGAACTCAAGCTTGATATACCCACGCTGATCGACACGATGGACAACAGAGTGATGTCTGAGTACATGGGATTCCCTGACCGCATCTACGTCGTTGATGTGGACGGAAAGATCGCCTACAGAGGAGATCCCGGGCCAGATGGGTTTGTGCCGGAGGATGCGGCTGCTGCACTAGCGACGCTGTTGGAGGAACCTAGTGGCTGAATGGGGCATTCGATTGGGTATGAAACTTCGATCTGCCGTTTGGCTGTCAGCCCTCGGTTTGACCGTGGTGTCCTGCACCAGCCAGGAGCCGGAGTCAGCAGGCGCTGGTGATTCGACCACCACCGCAGCCTATTCCCTGCCAGATCCGTTTCCGCTGGCGGTTGGTGATGATGCCGTCGATTTTGAACTGGCTTCGATGGACAACGAATCCACATTCAAACTCTCCTCAAACTTCGGGTCCAGGCCGACTGTGCTGATCTTTGGCAGCTACACGTGACCACCATTTAGAAGCCACGTGGGCGACCTCAACAGTTGGTTCGAGGAGAATGAAGACAGAGCAGATTTTCGGCTGGTCTACGTGCGTGAAGCGCATCCAGGAGAGCAGCCTGTGATGAAGCCGAACTTGAATGCGGGAATCTCGATCGCTGATCACCAGGACTTGGATGATAGGCAGGAGGCGGCTCAAGTTTGTGCCGCAGGCCTGGACATTGTCTTTCCGATCGTCGTGGATGGCATGGACAACTTTGTGGAGCAGAGCTATGCTGCGCACCCTGATCGGATCTACATCATCGGGGCGGACGGGCTGGTTGCCTACAACGGTGGCCCTGGACCAGACGGTTTCAAGCCAGATGAAGCAGCAGAGGCTTTGGATCAGCTGCTCGCGGACTCGTAGACCGAACTAATTGATCCGAGATCCGTTTAGCAGTACATGAAGCGAGCAGCAGCAAGCATCCTGGCTGTCGCCCTCCTGGCAGCTGTCGCCGTGACGGATGACGCCCAGCGGGCCCGACAACGGCAGGGCCGGGGCCAGGGGCAAGCGAACAGAAACCCGCTTAAAGCCGGTGACAAAGCACCGGATTTCGAGCTGAAAAACCTGAAGGGCGAAGGCAAGTTCAAGCTGTCTTCAAACTTCGGAAAGCGGCCGACTGTGCTGATCTTCGGCAGCTACACGTGACCTCCTTTTCGCGCCAAGATTGGCGAACTCGAGCAGTGGTTCGAGAAAGAGAAACTGAAGGCAGACTTCAAAGTGGTCTACGTCCGTGAGGCTCATCCCACCGATGGCTGGCAGGTGCCTGCCAACGAGCGAGTCGGGGCGCTTGTCAAGACCCACACTTCGTTCGACGACAGAACCGAAGCGGCTGAGACCTGCTCCGAAGAGCTGAAGATCTCCATTCCGATTATCGTTGACGGCATGGACGACAAGGTTGAGAAAGCGTATGCTGGCTGGCCTGATCGACTCTACGTGGTTGGTGTCGATGGCAAGATCGCCTTTGCTGGCGGGCCTGGTCCGAGAGGCTTCCAGCCATCCTTGGCGAAGGCTGCTCTCGCGAAGCTGATCGCGGAATGAACTCGGCCAATATCAGCGAGTCCCGCCAGCGCGTATACTGGCGGGGCTCACTTCTTGAGGCAGCCGCCTCAGTCAAGGTCTAGATGATTCTCGCCGCCGGAGTTTTCGTGTCCCTTTCGATGCCAGTCATCCTCGCCGCTCCCGATGAACAGAGCCTCCGCGGAGCCTTGCGAGCAGCGCAAGTCCAGATCGCTCAGCGAGGCACAGCCGTGATCGAACTTCCAGATGGAGTGATCCACCTGTCATCCCCCATCGAGCTTGGCCCAGAGCATAGCGGCCTCACCATCCGCGCAGCAAATGGGGCGGAGCCGGTGCTCAGCGGCGGCATTGAGCTGCCTCAGTGGAAGCGGGGCAGGGATGGCCTGTGGAGCACACACGTTGGCCCGAATCACAAGACGAGACAGTTGTTTGTGAACGGGCGTCGGGCTACGCGAGCGAGGACTCCCGGAATTGGCTCGATGATGGAAATGACGGCGGTTACGGAGAAGATTTTCGAACCAGGCGACCGGCGCCCAGTGAAGGCAGAACAGACCGTCTCCGTCTCAGCAGCAGACCTTGCCGTAGTTGAATCCTTGGGACAGGAGGCTGCTCAAGCTGATCTTATTGTGATCCACAAGTGGGATTCAACGAGGCGACCTTTTAGACTCAAAGAAGGCAAGATCGTCACCCAGGGAGCTGGGCTAAAGCCCTGGAATACGTGGGGCAAGGGCACGGAGTTCTGGATCGAAAACGTCTCGGCTGGCCTCGACGTGCCAGGCACGTGGATCCGCGAGCCAAGCGGGAGAATTCTCTATCGGCCGCTTCCAGGCGAGAAGATGGGCAGAGCAGAAGTGCCTCTGATCCCCAGACTCCTTGAAATCGAAGGCAGCCCGGAAGAGCCAGTCAAGGACATCACCATCAGCGGAATCACCTTTCGCTGCACCAAGTTTGATATCCCCGAAGGCGGAAAAGAGCCCGCACAGGCAGCCTCCCAGTTGAGCGCCGCCATCACCGCAGACCACGCTCAAAACCTGACCATAGAAGACTGCCGCGTCGAGCACACAGGCGAGTACGCGATCTGGCTGAGACGCGGCTGTCGCGACTCCAGCATCAAGCGTACAACCATGATTGACCTAGGCGCAGGCGGCGTCAGGATCGGGGAAGGCTCGCTCCCGGAAGAGGGCGGCAAGCAGGCCACATTCCTGACTTCGCACTGCAAAGTCACCAACTCGATCATCACGCAGGGCGGGCGTATGGACCCATCAGCAGTCGGTGTCTGGATCGGCGCGAGCTCCGACAACGAGGTCACGCACTGCACGATCTCTGACCTCTTCTACACAGGAATCTCCATCGGATGGCGCTGGGGATACGACCCAAGCCCAGCCAAGCGGAACAAGATCAACCGCTGCATTATTGAGGACATCGGACACGGTCTGCTTTCCGATATGGGCGGGGTCTACACGCTAGGCCCGAGCGAAGGCACTACGATCTCAGACTCCATCTTCCGAAGAATCGAGTCGAGCCACTACGGCGGATGGGGACTCTACACAGATGAAGGCAGCACGGGCGTCCTTTTCGACGGCTGCCTGGTGTATGACACGACCTCAGGTGGATTCCATCAGCACTATGGGAAAGAGAACCGTGTGGAGAACTGTATTCTGGCCTTCAGTCGCGACCAGCTTCTGCAGGCCACGCGCGTTGAGCCGCACTTGAGTTTCACACTCGACCGATGCATCATTCTCAGCGACAAGACACCGTTCCTGGCAGGCCCGTGGGACAAGGTCCAGATTCAGATGAAGAACCTGCTCTGGTGCCGCCTTGACGGCGCAGAAATGGAGTGGCTTGGCCATCCGAAGAGCTGGTGGGAAGACAAGGGAATTGCGGAGAATTGGATCGAAGGCGAGTCCCCGTTCGTAGATGCAGAAGGAAGGGATTTTAGGTTAAAAGCAGACTCTGCTGCTTCAAGGATCGGATTCAAGGAGTCCAGTTGGGCTGAAGCCGGTGTCAGGGGTCGCAGAATGACCGCCGAGTGGGCCAGAATATCCGACCAGTCCGGGAAATAGCACATGGAACAGCTCGCAACAGCGATGGCCCTCACACTTGTCATGGGCATCGGCGCCCAATGGCTCGCATGGAAGCTGCGCTGGCCTGCGATTCTGCTTCTGCTTTTGGCAGGACTCGTAGCTGGCCCGGGCCTTCAGTTCCTCCGCCCGGAGGAGATGTTCGGCGATGCGCTCATCCCGATGGTCTCGCTGGCCGTTGCAGTCATTCTTTTTGAAGGCGGACTGAGTCTCAAGCTGAACGAGCTGAAAGACGTGGCAGGGGTTGTGGCGCGACTTGCCACCATCGGCGCGATCGTAACGGGTGTGCTCGGCTGGCTGGCTGGCCAGTACATTCTTGGCCTCCCCACTGAGATCGCTGTCCTGCTGGGTGCGATCCTGACTGTGACGGGCCCGACCGTTATCATTCCGCTGCTGAGGACGCTGCGCGCCACCCCGCGGTTAGGCAGCATTCTCAAATGGGAGGGCATTGTCATCGACCCGATCGGGGCGATGCTCGCCGTTCTTGCGTTTGAAGCTGTCGTCGCTGGCCATAACCTTAAGGAAGCCGGACAGCCGGCGATGGTGGGGCTGCTGACCACGATTGCGATCGGCGTGGGCGTTGGCATCATCGGTGCGGTCGTCCAGATCATCATCATCCGCAAGTTCTGGGTGCCAGATTTCCTGCAGAACGCAGTTGTCTTGATGTTCGTGATGGCTGCTCACACGCTCTCGAACATGCTGCAGCCTGAGTCCGGGCTTTTCGCAGTCACCATCATGGGTGTCTTCCTGGCGAACCAGACGTGGGTGAACGTCCGCTCGATCACTGAGTTCAAAGAGTCCCTGCGGGTCATCTTCATCTCGTCGGTCTTCATCATCTTGGCCGCCTCGATTTCGCGCACAGACCTGATGGCCGTTCTCAGCGATGGCAACGCCTATCTATTCCTCCTCGCCCTCCTGGTGATTCGCCCGATTAGCGTGTTTATTTCGACCATCGGCAAGCAGATCACTTGGCCTGAGCGGCTGTTCCTCTCAGCCGTCGCCCCGCGCGGAATTGTCGCTGCGGCGATTTCGTCTGTGTTCGCTTTGCGGCTGATGCACGGGGAAGAAGGCGCGCCGATCATCGAAGGCGCGGAGCGGCTCGGCCCGATCGTCTTCTTCGTTGTACTCGGCACGGTGATGATCTACGGCACGCTTAGTGTCCCGATAGCCCGCAAGCTGGGAGTCACCACCCCGAAATCGAAGGGTGTACTGATTGTTGGCGCGCAGAAGTGGGCCAGACAGATCGCTGGCGCATTCAAGAAGCTTGGCTTCACGCCCACGATGGTCGACAGCAATGCTGGGAAGATCGCTCAGGTCAAGTCAGAGGGCTTTGCTTCGCACCTGGGCAGTGTGTTTGACGATCATCTGCAGGAGAACATGGTGCTGTCAGGCATCGGCTGGGTGTTCGTTATGACGAGCAACGACAGTGTAAACACTCTTGCCGCCAAGGAGATGACGCACATGATCGACCGCGCGCACATCTACCAGCTGCAGCCTGCAAGAACGCCGGAACGCATGGCTGGCCGTGTCCTGTTTGGCGGCGAGGAGTACAGCGCCCTCACGGCGATGATGAATCAATCGAGCTCCGTGGAGATTATTGAGCTGGAGATTGAGACCGCGCCTTCAACTCTGCGAGAGCACTGGGGCAAAGACGCTGTGCCGATGTTCGCTGTTAGAAATGGTGACTTGATCGTCTTCAGCCCAGACGAGGATCGGAATCTGCTGGCCGGTGACCGCGTCGCGGTCGTTATTAAGCCGGACGTGCTGCGGCCTCTGCCGATGGAGTCGGTGGCATCTGCGATTGCTGAGGAGCCGGTTGAGGCTGTTGAAGAAGAGGCTGTCGATGCCGAAGAGCCTGAGGAGACTGATTCTGAGGAATCAGGTGAGACGACTGCAGATGACGGCCAGGATCAGCTTTCACTTGAGGACGATGAGTCCTCTGACCAGCCGAGCTGAGTGAGCATCCACTTCAGGTACTGCTGCCCAATTGGATTGTTGTCGAGCCCAATCGGCTGATTCCCGTGGCCTCCGCCCAGGCGGAGGGTGGTGAAGAACCGATCCCCTGATCGCACTAGCAGCGGGAGGATTTCAAAAGTGCGGGTGTCAACGCGATCCAGCAGGCTCGTCCAGTTGTTCTTACCTAGGTGCTCGTCAAGGGCATGTGGATCAAATGCGCGGTCGCTGGCCACCAGTGGTTTGATCTCTAAGTCGGCATCAATCTTCGCGTTCCTCCGGTGAAAGCACTCTCGGATGCCAGGCCGGGCAACTGTTCCAACCGAATGACAGATCTCGATTCCAGGCTGACTTTCGTCGGCTTCGAGGCCATGGGTGGAAACTCGGAAGGAGCCCGTCTTTGACGTCTTTTGGAGATGACCCGTTGGGTCGTGAAAGTGGACATCCCTCCAGTTGGTCTGTAAGTCAACGATCCAGATTGACTCGAGACTGTCATCCCACTGCTTTCCACGGTGCATGAGCGTGATCGATCCGACACCGTGGGGGAACTCCTTGAACTGCATCGGCTCCAGGATGCTCACCATTCCGACTCGTACCGCCTGAGCAAATTCAAGGCACCTGCCAGGATTGGATGCGTAATCCTCTGGGATTGGAGAGTCCGGAAGAATCGTGTGGAGGGTGTGCTCTTCCAGCGGAGCCGGACTGCGGATAACGAATCTCACATCCAAGGCATCTGACTCTGATTGAAAAAACGTGTCCTGCCAGCCTGGCCGATTTCCACCGTGGATCCACGGTGCTCTCCGTTTGGGGACTTGCGCGAGCATTTGCGGGCCGAACTCATAGCCCATGACGCGTTTCTTCTCTGCGGGCGTGTTTGAGGGTGGTCTTTCGGTGAAACTGCGACCGTTCGATTGACCGCTGGATTAAGTACTCGCTCTTCAGACTCTCATCCCACCCCCGCTTCGGCAGATCGTACTGCCACCGCACGCCCTGCGCGTTGAAATACTCATCCTCCGAAGCCCAAAACGGATTCTCCTTCCCAATCCGCCCCAAATCCCTCAGGCTGTCGTGGTCGCAGAACTCGCCCAGGAAGATCGGCTTCTTCTCCCGTGGCCCAGTCAGGAGGCTGTCGATCACCTGCGGGTAGAAGTGGGTGTCGCAGTAGGGATGGAAGTCATAGAACGTGCCGTACTCACGCGGGTCGCCGCCATACATCTCTGACCCGCCGCTTGAATCCATCACCAGCGGACAATTCGTCTCCGTCAAAACGAACCGAACCATCTCCTTGCGCCACTCCGCAGGCGCAAGCTTGCCGAGCTCACAGCCTATAGTCCAGGCAACAATATTCGGATGGTGCCGGTACTGGGAGACGATCCGCTTCAGCTCCTCGGTCATCCCCAGCAGCTTGTCGGGATTTGGCATCCAGATCGGCAGCTCGATCCACGCCTCCATCCCTTTGGCATGCATCCGCTCCAGCGTCTCGTGTGTCGGGATCCAAAGGCAGAACTTCAAAGTGTTGAATCCCAGCGCCTGGATCTTGTCGATCCACTCATCCAGCTTCTTGCCTGTACGATCTGGCGAAACAAACCCCGGCTGCCAGCCCCAAGTGAGGAGCCCCCTCATCTCCCACGGTTTGCCGTCCAGCGAGACATACACACCATCCACGGAGACCCGGCTTTCAACCTTGGGCTTCGCCAAAACAGGATCAGATTCAGACACCACCAGCTCAACAGGCCGATACACGCCGCCGAACGTGCCATATACATAAGGAAGAAAGCCGCTCGCCACATCCGGCACAGGGTAAGTTTCACCGCCGTTCTTGACCACGCGAA
>JALGYA010000106.1 GCA_029824475.1 Fimbriimonadia bacterium
CGTAACCGCTGCGCGAAACTCTGCTCAAAAAGCGAGCTGGGATGATCCTGTCGGTATCGACCTGGTCTTCGTCGTAGACTGCAATTCGGCCCTGATGAGCCGTGAAACCTGCCATTGCTGTTAGTTTGACACGCCGCAGCCCAAAGAGGGAGAGGCGCCCCAGCAGTAATTGCCAGAGCGCCCCTCGAGGTGCAGTTTTCGTGGAAAGACTAGTTCATGGCGCGGGTCTGACTGTTCTCAGACTCCGCAAGCTCCACATATGCCGATGCCGGGGTCAGGAGGTAGACGTTTTCGCCCAGCTCCACCCAGTCGCCCTCAGAGATGTGCTTAACACCGCATAGGAAGTCCTTGATCTTCTCTCGGAGCTCCGGTTGGACGTAGTTCAGGTTTAGGATCTGCTGCTCACCCTTTTTCAGTCCGTCTGCCGCAGCCACTGCGTCATGGAACGAGACAACTTGCCGTCGAACCGTGATCTGGTAGCGGTGAACTGCGTTGATTGCGATGCCGTAGGTCGGTTCTTCAATCAGTTCTTCCATCTGCTCAGACGGACGAATGATTGTGTTCAACAACTTTGAGAGGCCGCTCGGCTTTGCCACTGTATCTTCCATGATTGCGTGTGCTCCTGACCTAGATCGCTCTAGGCCCAAAAATCGCCGATCCAATCCGAACGTGGGTAGCTCCTTCCTGGATTGCGACTTCGAAGTCGCTGCTCATTCCCATGCTCAAATCTTTCAGTCCGTGCTGCTCGCTTAGAGCGGCCAGGCGCCGAAAGATCGGTCGATTGTCATCTGGATTTGCAAACTGAGGACCGATGGTCATCAACCCGCGCACCCGGATATTCTCATATTGTGCGGCATTTACTAAAGCTGCGTCAAGGTCTTTCTCAAAAAGTCCGGATTTTTGACTCTCCTCGCCGATGTTCACCTGGAGGAAGACATCAGTAGATTTACCGGCCTTGGAGACCTCCCTGAGGAGATTTTCAGACTCAATTGAGTGGATTGTGCGGAAGAGCCCACCCGCCTTCTTGGCCTTGTTTGACTGCAGCTTTCCAATGAAATGCCAATCGATATCATCTGGCAGCAACTCAAGCTTCGGAATCGCCTCCTGCAGCCTGCTCTCGCCAAAAACACGGTGCCCGAGATCATAGAGCAGCTTTGCATCTGCAGCAGAATGGTTCTTGCTGACCGCTATGATCGTGACACTTGCCGGGTCCCGTCCGCACGCGCTGCACGCGCGGTCGACGCGTGCCAACACCTCTTCCCAGCGACTCGAAAGACTGCCCACTTCCCTATTCTGAACGCCAGCCGATGAAGCCTGCTCCCCGTCATAATGTAGCGAATGCTCTCGCCTTCCAGAGAAGAGTGCCTGCAGCTGGCCAATAAGGGCGGCCCGATCCCGCTGACGCGGGAGGTTTTGGCAGATATGGAGACGCCTCTCAGCGTCTACTGGAAGCTTGCGCATGAAGAGCCGTTCTCGTTCTTGCTGGAGAGCGTCACGGGTGGGGACCAGCTTGCTCGCTACTCAGTGATTGGCGTGAGGCCGAAGAAGGTGGCGCGGTCTAAAGGCTCAACCCTCCGTGAAATCACGCAGGCCAGAGAGACGAAAAGAGAATTAGAGCCAGGCGAAGACCCGGTAAAGGCGATCTTCGACATGGTGCCTCAGATCGACCAAGAGCTCTGCATCGGCCTGCCAAAGCTCTGTGGCGGAGCGGTTGGCATCATCGGCTACGACTACATCAGGCACGTTGAGAAGCTGCCCTACCTAGCGGAAGACGACCTCGACATCGACGATGTGGCGATGATGTTGATGGAGACGGTGGTCGTCTTTGACCACGCCAAGAACCTGATCCAGATCATCACTCTCAGCGACGGAACAGACGAATCGTATCTTGCAGCTGAGGCTGAGGCAGAGCGCATCCTTGCGAAAATGCGGGCTCCCCTTCCCGTCCTTCCCCGCTCCAAAGGCGAAAAGCCGGAATTTGAATTCAACATGACGGCGGACGACTACAAGGACATCGTCCGGCGGTGTCGTGAGTACATCGTCGCGGGCGATATCTTCCAAGTCGTGCCTTCAAGAAGAACTGAAGCGGCAGCCTCTTGCCACCCGGTGACCTTCTATCGGGCAATTCGATCGCTGAATCCTTCGCCGTACATGTTCTTTTTCCGATTTGGCGACTACGATGTGGTCGGAGCCTCGCCTGAGATTCTTACAGCAGTCTCCGGCGGAGTCGCAAGGGTCCGGCCGATCGCCGGGACCAGACCGAGAGGAGCGACTCCCGCAGAAGACGACGCTCTCGCTGAAGACCTCCTGGCCGACAAAAAAGAGCGGGCGGAACACATCATGCTCGTCGATCTCGGCCGCAACGATCTCGGCCGCGTCTGCCAGTACGGCACGGTCACAGTCGACGAGCTGATGATCATCGAGCGGTACAGCCACGTGATGCACATCGTCAGCAACGTGACAGGCATGCTGCAGCCAGGCATGACAGCCGCTGAGCTCGTCAGAGCGACCTTCCCTGCCGGAACGGTGTCCGGTGCACCAAAGGTTCGCGCAATGGAGATCATTGAGGAGGTGGAGCCGACCAGGCGAGGCATCTACGCTGGCGCGATCGGCTACTTCAGCGCTTCGGGCGACCTGGACATCGCAATCACGATCCGGACTGCTTTGATGAAGAACGGACGCGCCTACATTCAGTCGGGCGGCGGGATCGTCTACGACTCAGACCCTGAGTTTGAATACCAAGAGAGCGTCAACAAGGCCAAAGCGATGATGCACGCCCTGGAGATCGCAGAGACGGGTCTGGAAGGCCAGATCTAATCGCCCGAGGGTTCTTCTTCGAATTTTGAGTGGAGCTTCACCGGCGTCACCTTCTTCCTCTTCGACTTGTACTTCAGGTTGAGCATCTCCACACCAACTGCGAAGGCCATTGAGAAGTAAATGTAACCCTTCGGGATGTGAACCGCAGCCGCCTCCGCGACGAGCGTAAATCCGATCAAAACCAGGAACGCCAGCGCCAGCATCTTCACCGTGGGGTGAGCTTCCACAAACTTGCTGATTCCGCCAGCGAACAGCAGCATGAAGCCGACCGAAACAACTACGGCCGCGATCATCACCCAAAGCTGATCGACCATCCCGACGGCCGTGATGACCGAGTCGATCGAGAAGACCATGTCGAGTGCGACGATCTGAATCAGAACCTTGCCGAACGTTGCGCCTGCAACTTTTCCTGCGGGGTGTTCTCCACCCTCAAGCTTCTCGTGGATTTCGCCGACGCTCTTCCAGAGCAGGAAGAGGCCGCCAAGGAGATAGACCAATTCCTGACCAGAGATAGCCGGGTCAAAGACAGCTGTTCCGTGGTCATCCAGACCAGGTTCAAATGGCAGCGGGATGGTGAAGAGCGTAGCATCAAGCTTTGTCACCCAAGTGATGCCAAACAGGAGGACGATTCTTGTCACTGCAGCAAGCGTCAGGCCCCAATTCCAGGCAGACTTTCGCTGCGATTCAGGAAGACGGCCAGCAAGGATCGAGATAAAGACAACGTTGTCGATGCCGAGGACAACCTCAAGCACCGTCAGCGTCAAAAACCCAATCCAGATCTGCGGGTCGCTCAGCCAGCTCATGACAAAGGATTTTGACCCAACTGCCAAGGATTCGGCACACCCGAGCGGGATAGACTGGCCGAGTGACGGGCGCACCCCACCCGCTGAAAAGCGCAATCCAGATCATGAAGCGCCGCCCGGCCTTCTGGATCTGGACGGGCATCACGGGCGCAGCGGCTTGGCTCGTGCCACCATTCCTGGTCTGGGCGATCGCACGCGGTCAAGAAGGCGTCGGACCGCTCCACCTGTTCGAATTTGGATTTGATCAGAGAGGAATTCTCACAGCTTTTTGGTGGTCTTCCCTCGCTGGGCTGTTTGCATCTGCTCTCCATCTCGTCCGCAGGGGCCGCGGGAGCATTGAGGAGTTCATCAGGGGATTCTTCGGCGGGTTTTTCCTGCTGCCATTTGCGGTCCTCTATGAGTTCGCGCGTCCATCGCATCTCAGCGGGCAGCTGGTCTGGTCTGCGGCCGCTCTCCCGATCTGGTTTCTCGGATCGCTCTTTCTGCTATGGATGGCAGATCGCCGTCCTCTCCTCAAAATCCACCTTGGCTTTATGTGCCTGATTCGCTCTGGTGCCTGGAAGACCTGGATCGCAGTAGACCTCGCTAGCGGGCTCATCCTGATCGCCCTGGCCGCCACTGGAGTCGGCTACATTTTCGCTCTGCCGCTCCGGATTCTCGCGCTGTGCGTGATGTTCGAGCGGTTCAGCGCGTCCGGGGAGTTCCTAGAGGCTGATCCCGAGCGGCAGTAGAATCGGCGACTGTGGTTCTGACCGTCTCCGGCGTCTCCAAAATGTTCCTAGATGAAGTCATCTTGGAAGACGTCTCCCTGCGCGTAAAGCGAGGTGAGAAGGCGGCACTCGTAGGCCGCAACGGCTGCGGGAAAACCACGCTCCTCAAGATTATCACCGGGGAGATGGAGTCAGATGCAGGCACTGTGCGGCTCGCTTCCGGAGCAAAGATCGGTCTGCTCCGGCAAGATCAGAGCATCAAGAACGGCAGCACAGTCATCGCAGAGGCCGAACTCGCCGCCCATGACCGTGTGAAGCTCCGGGACCGGCTCGCCGAGCTTGAGAAGGTCATTGAGGACGGCGCAGATTCGGACGCTGTAGAAGAGTACGCAACGCTACAGGAGCACTTCCACGAAGCGGATGGCTGGCAGCTCGACTCCGACATCAAGAGCGTCCTTGGCCGGATGGGATTTGAACCAGACGAGTACAACAAACCCACAGATGATCTCAGCGGGGGCGAACGAACAAGGCTTGCCCTGGCAAAGCTTCTGCTGGAAGAGCCTGATCTGCTGATCCTCGACGAGCCGACCAACCACCTTGATCTGCAGGCTGTTGAGTGGCTGGAAGGCTGGCTCAAGCGCTGCAGCAGTGCTGTCCTGCTAGTCAGCCACGACGAGGTCTTCCTTGAGGCAACCGCCGAAACCGTCATCGAAATAAGGGACTACACCGCCAAGACCTATCCGGGCGACTGGAAGCAGTTCCTCCGCCTCAAGAAAGAGGCTGACGAGCGACAAGCTAAGACCGCAGTCCAGCAGGCAGAGGAGATCGCGAGGCTAGACGCCTTCGTCACCAAGTTTATCGACAGCCAGCGCACCGCACAGGCTCGCGGTCGGCGCAAGCTGATGAACCGCCTGATCGCCAACCAGGTGGAGGCCCCGACCAAAGAGAAGGGCATTAATGCCGGATTCACCAACGTCACCCGCAGCGGGGACATCGTTGTCGAGGCAAAGAAGCTCAACTGCGGCTATCCAGACCTCACGCTCATAGAGGAGCTCGACTGGACTGTCCGATGGGGCGAGAAATGGGGCGTCATCGGCGAGAACGGCTCAGGCAAATCCACGCTGTTGAAGACAATCTTCGGTGAGATCCCGCCGATCTCCGGCGTGTTCAAAACAGGCACCCGCCTCAACATCGGATTCTTCAATCAGGACGCCGTAGACCTCGATCCATCAATGAGCCCGTTGGAGCACATCCTCGCTGAAACAGGAATCGACACTGGACCAGCAAGAAACCTGCTTGGCAAGTTCCTCTTCTCTGGCGATGACGTGATGCGGCCCATTGGGAAGCTGAGCGGCGGCGAGCGGAACAAGGTCGTGCTCGCTGAGCTGACTCAGATCAGCCCTAACCTGCTGGTGCTTGACGAGCCGACGAACCACTTGGATATGGACTCTCGCCGGGCGCTGCTTGATGTGCTGGATGAGTATCCCGGCACGCTCATCCTCGTCTCGCACGACAGGCGGATGCTGGAGCGATCCACGGGCCAGATTCTGGAGCTCCGGCGAGGAGGGCACACGGTCTATCCTGCCGGCTACGCGGACTTCCGCCGCAAGCATGCGGGCGATGCAGATGCCCCGCAGAAGGCCAGCGCAGCGGAGCCCGAAAAACCAAAGATGTCTCAGCGTGAGCTGAGCAAAGAGATTTCACGGGTACAGGCGTCGATCACCGACATCGAAGCGAGCATTGCCAGGGTTGAGAACGCCATTGCTGACGTTGAAGCAAAGCTGGCTTCATCTGAGCCTATTGAAGAGGTGGTGAGGCTGAGCCACCGGCACACGGACCTTCAATCTGACTTGGAAGAGCTGATGCAGAGGTGGGAGACCGAGTCCCATAACATCGAAGACTTAATGAGCATGCAGGGCGGCTAGCGCCCGAGCATTGCTTTCACTTTCAGCTCAGCCTGCTCCATCATTTCGCCAAAGTCACCGCTGAAGCCGGATCTGATAAGCGCGAAGATCGCAAACAGAATCAAGCCGGTGAGAGTGAGCCCAGCAGCGGCTACGATCAGCCCGAATATTGCAAATACGATGTCTTCTTCCAGCAACCCCAGAGAGATCAGGAAGATCCCCAATGCTGGCCCGGTGTTCGTGAGCGGAATCGGCATCATCATCGAGATGCTGCACGCCAGCACCGCAATGGCCAGGAACCGCTGAAGAAGCGGGCTGCGAAACGCAGCGACTCCACGCGGCTTGATCAGCTTTTCCCAGAAGCGGATGAACTTGCCTGCAGCCTTGAAGAACTTGACACCCGCTCCACCCGACTTGATTGGCTTGGCCCGCAGTCTGTCCGGCAGCCAAGGTGTGGTTCTCCCCCTAAGCATCTGAACAGCCAAGGGAAACAGAACCAGTGCAAACGGGATGCTGTAGCCTGGGGCTGGCACGGGCAGCGCGGACGGGATGGAGAGCACAGCCAAAAAGAGCCCAAACCCCTTCCCTTCGATCCGATCGAACAGCTCACCAAGATTGGTGGGCTGGTCTGAGCCTTCAAAGGCTCCCAGAATGTCCTCGGATAGCGCCATGCCGTACGCGAAGCATTTTGGCCGGACGGGCCGGCCAAATGCTTGCGAGCCCTACTCGTACCGCAGGGCGACGATCGGGTCGAGCTTCGAGGCGCTGACCGCCGGGAAGAACCCAAACACGATGCCGATCGCTGCGGAGAATCCTGCTGCCATCATCCCTTCAACTACTGGGAAGGCCGCCTTGAGGCCTTCGTCGTCCGGGAATCCGTTGGACGCAGTCATCGCCGTAATTGCAAGACTGAGCAGATACGCCACTCCCATTCCAATGAGCCCGCCGATTAGACTGAGCACGGCTGCTTCAATAAGGAACTGAGTCAGGATCGACGCCCTTTGCGCTCCCACTGCCTTGCGAAGCCCGATCTCTCGTGTTCGCTCCTGGACACTCACCAGCATGATGTTCATAATGCCGATGCCTCCAACGAGCAGGGACAGCGCTGCGACGCCGGCCAGAACACCACCGATGACACCGATGATGCGGCCAAAGATCTCCATCATGCCCTTGTTCGATTCGACCCGATAGACAGGCCGATTTCCAGACCTTGCCATCATCAGCTCCCAGACCTCATCAACGGCAGCCTCAACATTAGCAGGGTCAGAAGCTCTCGCGAGCAGGAACGTGTAGTTGCGGCCTCCCACCCATTTGCTCTGGGCGGTCGAGATGGGAATCTCAAGCAGCTTCGGGCTGGGCGGCCCAATGGATGCTGGCTCTTTGATGACACCTACAATCCTGACCGTCAGGCCAGGAAGGAGCGCCAGCTTTCCGAGAGCTTCATCCGGAGACCCGAACATCGTGTTCGCAACTTCTTCGGTGACGACTCCGACGCTTGCGAGCTGTGCGACATCCTCGTCTGTGATCAGGCGTCCAGCAAGAACCTCCTTCTTGAAAATGCCGTTGTGCGCCGCCTCAATCGCTTCAACCCGGACAGACTTCAGCTCATCTGCTCCCGACTTTAGCGTGTGATTCCCGGTTGACAGCAGACCGGTGATCTCTTTTAGATTGTTCGCCCTGTCTTTCAGAAACTGCCTGTCTTCGGGTCCGAGCCCGCTGACCCAACCAGCCATGTCTCCCCCGCGCATTCCGCCCGGGTCGTACATGATGTAGATCGTGTCTGGCGAGAGGGAGTCGAACTCAGAATTGATAAAGTCCTTGAAGCCATTCATCAAGAGGATGATCAGGCTCACCGACATGACGCCGATGATCACACCGAGCATCGTCAAGAACGACCTCATCTTGTGCAGCCGGAGCATGTCCAGCGCAACGCGGAGCGACTCAAAGATCTGCATTCTTAATTGCCTTCTTCGGTCTCTTCTTCGCTGCCGTCACTGACGTCCATGAAGCCCTTTCGGGATGGGCCGTCATACTTTGGCTTTACCAGTTGAATCTCTGCATCAAGGCCTTCACTGATCTCGGTGTATGCGCCGGCCACCATGCCGGTAACCACAATGACCTCTTCTGTTTCGGGCTTGCCGCCTGGTCTGGCGGGCTCAGAGACGAACTTTAGAACGTAATTTTCGCCTTCTTTGTTCGTACCTACGTATTCGGAGCGGACCTTCACAACGTCAGTCTTTTCAGAGACAGTCATCGTGCAGCGAGCCGACATACCTGACTTCAGAATGTCCTCAGAAGTGTCCATCGCAACTTCGATGGCGTACTTCACGACCGGGTCGTTGCCGCCGCCACCGGGAAGCTGAATTGCAGCCGGAGCGATTTTGGAAACGCGCCCCTGGAATGTCTGAAGCGGGAACGCATCAACCATGATCTCCGCGGGAGCGCCGAGTTCGAGCCGTGCGACATCAATTTCGTTGATGTTCAGTTTGACGAGCATTTGAGACCGGTCTTCAATCCTCACGATCGGAGAACCAGAACTAAAGCTGCTGAGGCTCGCCACCAGCTCGCCTTCCTGGACAAATCTGACCGTTACGATGCCTGTGACTGGGGAGCGGATTTCAGTCTCACCAAGCTCACGCAGGCTGTCATCCAAAACTGACTGAATCTGATCGACGCTCGACTGCTGCTGTTGGCGTGATGCCTTCAATTTCGCCACGTCTTGAAGCGAAGCCTGAGCGTCCTTCAGGTCATCCTTTGCCTGCTGGAGCTGCTGCAGTTTGATTTCGTCCTGGATGGAGTTCGTTGATGCCCTCGTCAAGTCTGCCTCGGCCTGTCGGAGCCGGTCTCTGGCCTGAGCTTCTTCGGACTTCTGCTCTGCAGAGAGGGTCCTTACGCGGTCTTGGGCTGTTTTGAGGCGTGCATTTGCCAAATCGAGCTGAAGCTTGGAGGACTCAACTTCACGCTTCGAGTTGTAGCCTTTTTGGAAGAGGCCGAGTCTTCGGTCGTGCTCGAGCGCTGCGGCCTCCTGGCTGCTCACTGCCTCTTCGAGTGCCGATGCGATCTGTACGCGCTCGTTGCCGTGGGTCACATTGATCAGCATCTCGAGGCTTTCTCGGGAGGAGTCTGCTGATGCCTGGGCTGAAGCGATGGAGGCTTGAGTGAGCGCAGGCTGTGCTCCGTTCTCAATCTCAAGCTGCCTCAAGCGGGACTTGGCTTTGTCGTACGCGGTCTGAGCAGTCACTTTGCGCTGCTCGATCTCAATATCTGTGCGTGCAACGGAGCTCTCAGCACCCTTGAGCTGGGCTCGATTCTGTTTGACACGAAGCTCTGTCTCCTGCGGGTCGATGACAGCGATCAACTGGTCCTTCAAGACGTAGTCGCCTGCATCAACCAGAAGCTGCGCCACTCGGCCAGAGACTCGGCTCTTGACTTCAACAGTGCGCTCTGCTTCGAGCGGGCCGGACTCCACAACCGTGAGGGCAATGTCCCCCAGCTCTGAAGCATACGTGTCTTAACTCGCTGACTTCCTGG
>JALGYA010000002.1 GCA_029824475.1 Fimbriimonadia bacterium
GCCACCAGCTGGACGTCGTGACATGGATGACGGGGCTCTATCCTCGCAGCGTCATCGGAGAAGGCGGAATCGACTTCTACCGCGATGGCCGTGAGGTCTACGACAATGTCTACTTGATCTACAACTACGAGCGCCCCGCTGTCGGCGGTGCCAAGCCGAAGGATGTCCGTGTGATGTACTCGTCGATTCAGACGAACGCGTACTCCGCTGCCTCCGAACTGATCATGGGCACCAAGGGCACGCTGTTCCTCACGGAGGGCAAGGGAATGTTCTATCGAGAGGCCGCCTACCGTGACTCCAATGAATTGCCCGAGCAGGAAGGACTGCAGTTGGTGAAGTCCGGAAGGACTCTCAAGGTCTCCAATGACCCCTGGGCGCACCGGGGCGATGCGGTCGAGCTGAACACCGAAGGCGACTCAACCAGGAATGAACTGGTGCTCTTCATTGACAGTGTCCGGCGGAACGACCCCGAGACGGTCTGTACGGTCAGAACAGGCATGATCAACACGGCTTCAGCGATGATCGGGCACCATGCCATGCGCGAAGGAAAGCGGATTCTCAACATTTAGCTCCGCTTATTCCAATGGATCAGCGGCCCTCTGCCAAACCTGGCAGAGGGCCGTTTCTATGCCAAATCACCGAAATTTCAACAAAGATTGAACGTCTGAGGGTTGAGAGAGCACCTAACTTACGCAGGTGCGGTTGCCAGATGGAGAATCTGTTCTCCGGAACATGTGTCCCGGGAGGTCCTAGAGGCAGCGGAACCTGAGGGCAAGTTCGAGTGTTTATGGGGAACAAGGTGGCCAAGCGCCACCAAATCACAGGAGAAAAAGAGAAATGCAGGCTGAACTGAATGTCAAAGATCTGAACCGCTTTAACAAGCTGATGAACAATTCGTACAAGAAAGTCTTCAGCCTTGCGTATCGTCTATCGGGGAGCAGGGCAGATGCGGAAGATTTGACGCAGGAAGCTTTTTACAGAGCCTACCGAGGCTTTGACACCTACCAGGGAGACAGACCATTCGAGAACTGGATCTTCCGGATCGTGACCCGTCTCTACTTGGACTTGAGACGACGAGCCGGACGCAGGGTGAAGGCGATGTCTTTCGACGCCCCGATCCGACCGGACGGTGCAGACGACTCGGTTAGATTCGAGGTCGCTGACGACAGGCCGAACCCGGAGCAGGTGCTCATGAATGGCAATGTCTCGGAAGAGATGGAGGAGTCGCTAAACCGGCTCACCGCCGAGCAGCGAGAGCTCGTGTTGATGGCAGACGTCGAGAGGATGCCCTACGCCGAGATCGCCGAGAAGCTGGATGCACCAGTTGGAACCGTGAGGTCACGGCTTCACAGGGCTCATAAGCAGCTCAGGGCGCACCTTGAGTCGCTTCAGGGCCAGCAGCTAAACCTCTGTCCTAACTGCTAAATCTGGATCGTTTTGCCGGTCTTGGCTGACTCTTCGGCTGCCTCTAAAATCGCGATAACGCGACGGGCATCCCGGGCTAAGACCGGCGGATCACACATCCCACGGATGTGCTTTGCCACGATCTTGTAGTACTCACCCCAGGTCGACTCCTTCGGCTCGATCGTCGATTCCACCAGCTCATCGCCTTCGGCAACTTTGAGGGTGATGTCCTCATCCCAGTCACATGTGATTCCGCCCTTCGTGCCGAGGATTCGCCACTTGGGCTTTGTAATGCTGACGAGCTGTCCAACCTGGATGTCCGCCGAGGCTCCACTCTCGAACCGGATCACTACTTGGCCTTGATCTTCATTTGTGACCCCTTTCCAATGCCCGGACCAAAGCGCGCCCTGGACGCCTTTGATGTCTGACTTTTCGAGGCCGAGAACCCAGTCCACTAGGTGCGCGCCCCAGTCGAACATGACGCCGCCGCTGATCTCTTTGTCTGATCGCCACCAGTCTTGGGGCTGGCCGTAGCTTCCGATTGCTGCCTCGATGTGGACGATGTCGCCGATAGTGCCAGCCTCGACGATCTCTTTGATCGACATGTAGTCGCCGTCCCAGCGGCGGCTGTGGAAGACGCTGAGCATCATGCTGGTCCGCTCCGCGGCGTAAATCATTCTGTCGGCCTGCTCGGTGCTGAGACACATCGGCTTCTCGCTCACGACGTGTGTCCTCTTCTTTGAGCACTCGATGGCGACCTCGGCATGGATGTCGTGGGGAAGGATGACCGCGACAAGGTCAAGCTCGGCTGTATCGAGCATGTCGTGGTAGTCGAACCAGGTTTCGATTCCGGGATTCTCTTCGGTCGCTGCTTCGCAGCGAGCCGGGTCGATGTCGCACACGGCGACGAAGTTCATCCCCGCTTCGCGCATCCACTCCGCGTGGGCTTTGCCCATGTTGAATGCTCCGCCGTATCCGATCGCGCCGCACCGGATCTGTTTGCCACTGGCCATCGCTTGGCGTTATATCTGTTTTTTGCGGTGTTTTAGGAGCCGTCCGGGTCGAAGGCTTCGATTACATCCATATCTGGGCGTTTTCGATACTGACCGAGTGTGCCCTGCAAGTGGTGCCCAACTTTGCAGAGAGCGGGTTCGCCGTACAGTCTTCCAATCAGGGAGATGCCGCCTTTCTCTGCAGGCAGATAGAGCTGTGGATGCCCGGTGAGGTTTGTGCTGAGCAGAAGATGAGATCCCCTGTCTGGGGCAGCGATCACGTCGTAGTCCTTCAGCTGCTTCTCAAAGGTCGCCATCAGCATCGTTCTGGCCCTCAGGCTCTGAACATAGTCGACGGCCAGGTGGTAGCGCTGGGCCCGGAAGATGCCTGGCCAGGCTGACTTTTGAATCTTGTTGACGACACCGGTGCGCGTGATCTCCTCGAAGGCTGCGGAAGACTCTGTTGAGAGACCAGTAAGAAGCGAACCATCTGGGCCGTCGATCTCGACCGGATCGGCTTTGATGCCGGCGGCCTTTAGCTGTTCAGCAACCTTCTCGGAGCCCGCCAGATAGCCGACCTTCACTTTGTCATGACTGCGGGGATCCAGGGCGTAGTTGCCGGGTGACTGATACCTTGGCCGACGCCAAAGTGTGCCTGGGTCGCGTCGATCTGCGCCTTCTAACGCGGCGAGCACGATCATGCAGTCCTTCGCGGTCCGGCAGATCGGCCCGACCTTATCCATCGTCCAGGAGAGGGCCATCGCGCCATGCCTGCTGATCGCGCCGTACGTTGGCCGCAGGCCGGTGACTCGGCAGCGATTTGAAGGGGAGATGATCGAGCCGAGCGTTTCGGTGCCGATGGTGAATGGCAGGAGCCCAGCAGCCATCGCACTCGCTGATCCAGCGGATGATCCGCTCGAGCCCTGTTTAGGATTCCAGGGATTACGAGTGCGTCCCTTGTGCCAGTGGTCGTTCATGGCGAGGGCACCGAGGCTGAGCTTCGCGCAGATGATCGCCCCGGCCTCGCGCAGATTCTCGACAACAGCAGCGTCGTAGTCAATCTTTCGGTCAACAAAGGGCTCCGCCCCCCACGTGGTGGGGTGACCCTTGTATGCAAACAGGTCCTTGACACCGGTTGGGATGCCGTGCAGCGGGCCACGGTAGTTGCCGTCAGCGATCTCTCTGTCCGCTTTCTTAGCCTCAGCCATCGCCTCCTCTTCCAGAAGTGTGATGACGCAGAGCAGATGGGGGCCGTACTTCTTTAGCCGATCCAGGCAGATGCGGGTCAGGCGTTCTGACGTGATCTTTCCGGTTCGTACGCCGACCGAAAGCTCGGCGACTGTCATGAACGCGATCTCTTCGTCGTTCCGATAGGTGTACTTGTCTTGGACGTACACTCCGTCCCAATCGTGATACGCTGCTGGCCGCCCGCTCGGCTGGAAGTGGACCGCAGGGGCCGCTTCGTAAGGGATCTCCATCTCTCGCAGGGTCTTGTATTCGCCCTGCATCTCCTTCACCGTGGAGAGCGCCGCCTTGCGCTCCTCATCGCTGAACGAGAGCCCTGCCAGCTTTTCGACCACGGCAAGGTCAGCTTCGGTGATTTCACCTTCTTGCGCTGCCAAAGAAGACAGGTCGCCGGAGAACCCATCCGCCCAAGGCAGAAGCAGCCCCCCGCCCGCAGCTCCCAAGAATTCCTTTCTGGTCAGAGATGTGTCGAAGCCCATATGGCTCAGTCTGACACGGCAAACGGCCTTTTGAGGCGAATCTGTAACGTATCCTCCGACTTGTCATGCCTGGCATCCCGGAATCGATTTTTGACAGCCGCGATCAACGCAAAGCAGTAGAGGAAGGCCTCGGCTTTGCCCCCAAATTCGGCGCGGATCGCCTGATCCCCGTTGTCGTCACCGACCATCAATCCGGCCACCTCCTCATGCAGGCATTCATGAATAAAGAGGCGCTGCTGAAGACGATCGAGCTTGGCGAGGCCGTCTTCTTCTCCCGCAGCCGAAACGAGCTGTGGCACAAGGGCGCGACTAGCGGCCACACACAGAAGGTGATCGAAATGCGAACCGACTGCGACCAGGACTGCATCTGGCTGCGCGTCGAGCAGAGCGGCGCGGCCTGCCACGTCGGCTACACCTCGTGCTTCTACCGGTCGTATCCGGTGGGTGAGGCTTGGACAGAAGATGCGAAGCTCGTCATGGAAGAGGACGAGAAGGTCTTCGATCCGAACGAAGTTTACGGCTGATCAGACACAAAAACGCCCGTGGCTCAGCTGAGTCACGGGCGTTTCTCGTTAAGGTTCTGGAGTGTCTTCATTGGATCCTGACTCGAGTTGCTTTGCAGATCGAATGGCCTCGTCGAAGTCCCGCTCAACTCTAGTTTGGGAGTTTGCGGTCAATGACCGATACTTTTCGTATTCTAAAGTGGCCGTTTTCTCTGCCTGCTCTCGCGATGCTTTGCCTGCGTGATCCAAGATTCCCCGCTCAGATAGCCTGAGGAAATCATCCAGCTTGGAGATCCAATCCGCCATGGACATGAGCTTTCTGCTCATCGCCTGGAGCTCGGCAAAATCTAGGTAGAGAGACACGATCAGATTGAGGGCCTCCAGCTCTTCCTTGGTCAGGTAGTTCTTGGCGATGACGACGTCCCTCTTTAGCGGCCTCCCACCAGGGAAGTTGGTCATGCCAACATCGGGCTTGTCGGCGTCCACACGCTCGACTACGATCTCTGCGGCCGTGTGTCCATGGGCGGCCCAGTGCATCTTGTTCTGGATCGTCGCGAAGAACCGTTTGGTCGGCTCAGCCTGAGGATCATAATCAGTGCTGGTGGCATAGATGTCCAGGACTTTTCTCCAGAAGACTTTCTCCGATGAGCGGATGTCACGGATACGCTGGAGCAGCTCTTCAAAGTACCGGCCGCTCTCACCCTCCCGGAATCGGTCATCGTTAAGGAGGAAACCCTTGACCAAGAACTCACGCAGCTGTTGCGTTGCCCAGATTCTGAACTGAGTGCCCCGGTTTGATTTGACTCTGTAGCCGACCGAAATGATGACATCTAGGTTGTAGAAGGCAACTGGCTTGTCAGACTTTGCAATATGCATTTTTTGCATATTGCTCTCTAGGATGAGTTCGCCATCTTCACCAATATTGCGCAGATGTCGAGCGATGACAGATTGATCCCGCTCGAAAAGCGTGGCCATCTGTGCTTGACTCAGCCAGACGGTCTCTTCGCCAGCCGGGACTTCCAGCCGCATCTGGCCGTCGTCCGACTGATAGATTAGGAACTCGGGCTCTCTCATTGGAACAGTTTTACTCTGATCCCGGCGGACGGTGGACGTGAAACCACGGCACGCGGTTGCCTCAGGTGATAGCGTGCTGCGTTAGACCGTCTCTCGAACCGGTTCGAGCAGCATCTCTTTTGTGAAGATGAAGTCGTCCCGCTCGTAGTTGGCGAGCTCGAAGTCCTTCCGCAAAACGATTGCCCCAGTCGGGCAGGCGTCCGCGCAATAGCCGCAGAAGATGCAGCGCAGCATGTTGATCTCGTACCGGACAGCGTGCCGTTCACCCGGCGAGAGGCGGTTCTCTTCTGTGTTCTCGCCAGCGTCGACATAGATGCAGCGTGCCGGGCAGGCGCCAGCGCAGAGGGAGCAGCCGATGCATCGCTCAAGGCCGTCGTCGTGACGGGTCAAAACGTGTCGCCAGCGGGTGCGTTCGTACTGCTCTCGCCGCTCCAGCGGGTACTGGATCGTCACCTTTTTGCGGCCAAGCCGCTTTGCGGTGATGCTGAATCCTCCGAGGATCGGCTTGGCGACGTCAGCGAAGACCTCGAAGCTCACGAGCCGACCTCCTCAAGTTCACGCGCCTTCAATTCGATCAGTTTGAGCTGGCCGCGCTTGGCATCTCGGTGCTTGATCTTGGACTGCAGTTTAAGAATCGCGTACATCAGAGCATCTGGCGACGGCGGGCAGCCGGGGACATACACATCGACCGGCACGACCTGGTCGGCGCCCTGGATGATCGCGTAGTTGTTGTAGACGCCGCCCGAAGATGCGCAGGCACCCATGGAGATCACCCACTTTGGCTCGGGCATCTGGTCGTATATCTGCCGCAGAACCGGGGCCATTTTTTTGCTCACGCGGCCAGCAATGATCATCACGTCGGCCTGGCGGGGGGTGGCCCTGAAAGCTTCTGAACCGAATCGAGCGAGGTCGAATCGTGCCGCGACGGTAGCGATCATCTCAATGGCGCAGCACGCGAGGCCAAAGGTGAGAGGCCACAGCGAGTGGGCTCGACCGGCGCCGGCAGCGCCTTCGATCCTCTCAAGCAGGCTCTCCTTGTTCGCAAGGACAACGCTGCCCGCCTTTTCAATGTCGCCGAACACGGGCGTGGCGCTGTCGTGCAGCACCAGGGTTTCGACTCTCTTCGGCATCGCGCTGATTCTACTCGCTCTTGTCTGCCTGTGTGGACGAAACGGGGCGATGGGACCTGCTGCATTCCGGCGGTAGAATCGTGCGCTGAATGCAGCTGACTGATTTCGTCGGCTGGATTGCAAGACATCCAGACTTTGAAGGGGAGCTTTCAGGTTTCGACGGTGGGCGACATTGGGAGTCCACGGCAGTTGAGGCCCGCCCTCTTTTTGTCTCAGCCTCCTGGCAGATACAGCCGCGCCGCATCCTTGTTGTCACTGGATCGTACGACAAAGCCCTCCAGTGGCAGGCCCGACTCGGCCTCTGTGGAGTGCCCCGCGAGAAGATCGTCATCCTCCCCAGCGGCCAGAGCACGCTGTTTGAAGACGCAGCGCCGGAAGCCACCGCACTTTCCGACAGGATAAAGGCCTTGCGCATGCTCACTTCAGGTGAGCCGTGTGTGGTTGTTGCCCCTCCTGGATCGGCACTAGAACGGACGCTGCCGCAGGATGTCCTCGATGAAGTCTTCTTTGAATTCAGGGTTGATCAGGATTTGGATGTAGAGGCTGCGCTGGAGCGCCTCCAGAGGCTGGGTTACGAGCCAGCCGAACCCGTGCGAGTTCCAGGTCAGTTTTCGAGAAGAGGCGGCATTCTTGACCTCTTCCCGATGGGCCGCGAGCTTCCGGTCCGCATAGAGTTCTTCGGCGACACCGTCGAGAGCATGCGGCAGTTCGACCCGATGACTCAGCGATCGGTCGGCCAGATCAAGGTGCTCGACCTGGCACCGTCGAGAGAGACGCTTCTGCCTCCCTCAGATGCGGGCATCCCCGAGATGCTAAAGCGGACGCTGGCGATTGAGGCGGCTCACCATACAGAGGAAGCAGCAGATCACCTGCACGAGATGATTGAGGGCGATCTTGAGGCTCTAGGAAACCGAGTCTTCTTCGATCGGATCGATCTCTACCGGCCGCTGCTGCACCCTGATTCGGGCTGCGCGATCGACCTGCTAGGCGATGACGGCCTGCTCGTGCTGGATGAACCCCTGGAGCTCGACGCCAGCGCTGCGAGAAGCGAAGAGGAACTCGGCCAAGCCTTGTCAGCCAGGGCCGCGAGGGGCGAAATCCTCGACTCCGAAGTCCACGACTTCATGCTTCCACCGGAGCGGTTTGGTCACACGGAGAACACGTTCAGCTTCACCGTTTTGAACGGCCACCCTCAGTGGCTGCACCCTGCTGAAACACTGGACATCGGCGCGAATCCGCTGCACACGTTCCAGGGGCAGCCGGAGATGCTGGGGCAGACGCTTGGCAACTGGCTGAACGAAGGATGCGCGGTCACTGTCAGCACAGACCAGCCAAGCCGGGCGAAGTCGATGCTCTCGCAGATCGACCTGTACGCATTGGCACCGACCGACGAGATGACACCGGGCCTGCATGTCGCACACGGGAATCTCGCGGGCGGCTTCGTTCTCCCGAACCAGAAGATCGTCCTCCTGACAGACCAGGAGCTGTTCGGTGTCGGCCGCCTCAAGCTCCCGCAGAAGAAGTTCAGCCAAGGCGTCCCGATCACTTCCGTGCTCGATCTCAAGCCGGGTGATTTTGTCGTCCATATCTCCTTCGGAGTCGGCATCTACCGAGGCCTCGTGAGCCGCGAGATGGATGGAATTGAGCGCGAATATCTCCACCTGGAGTACAAGCAGCCCGACCAGCTCTACGTGCCCTCAGACCAGCTTGATCGCGTCCAGAAGCACCTGTCGCCCAACGACGCGTCACCTAAGATCTTCCGCTTGACAGGCACCGAGTGGAAGAAGACTGTCTCAAAGGCGAGAGAGGACGCGAGAGAGTTTGCCAAGGAGCTGATCGCTCTCTACGCCCAGCGAAAGGAGATCAGCAGACCCTCCTTCGGCCCCGACAGCCCGTGGCAGGCTGAGATGGAGGCGACGTTCCCCTGGATCGAGACCAGGGGCCAGCTGGAAGCGATCAACGAAGTCAAGGAGGACATGGAGCGCGAGTATCCGATGGATCGCCTTGTGTGTGGCGATGTCGGATTTGGCAAGACCGAAGTAGCAATCAGGGCTGCCTTCAAAGCGGTTCAGGCGGGCAAGCAGGTCGCGGTTCTCTGCCCGACCACGATTCTCAGCGAGCAGCATGGCCGGTCTTTCGCCGAGCGCTTGGCCGGGTTCCCCACCAAGGTGGGCGTGCTCAATAGGTTTATCCATGCGAAGGCCCGAAGACAGCTGCTGGCCGAGCTTGAATCAGGCGAAGTCGGGATCATCATCGGCACGCATGCACTGCTTTCCAAGGACCTGAAGTTCAAGGATCTCGGCCTGCTCGTCATCGACGAGGAGCAGAAGTTTGGCGTCAAGCACAAGGAGTCGCTCAAGCAGCTCCGCCTCAGCGTCGACGTCCTCAGCATGTCGGCGACTCCCATCCCACGAACGCTCAGCATGGCGATGATGAACGTGCGTCAGATGTCCGTCATCGGCGACCCGCCCCCGGGCCGACTGCCGATTCGAACCTTCGTCAAGCCGCACGGCGACGAGGTCGTCGCGGAGGCGATCCTCAGAGAGATGGCCCGCGGCGGCCAGGTCTTCTACGTCACCGACAAGATCCAGGGCATCAACCATTTAGCAGAGCAGCTGCAGAAGATGATTCCGTCGGCCAACATTGCCATCGGACACGGTCAGATGAGCGAAGCCCAGCTTGAGCCGGTGATGATCGGGTTCATCCGTGGCGAGATCGATATCCTGCTGAGTACGACCATCGTCGAGAACGGCCTGGATATCCCGAACGCGAATACGCTCATCGTCGATAATTCCGACAGGTTCGGCCTGAGCCAGCTGTATCAGCTTAGAGGCCGTGTGGGCCGAAGCGATCGCCAGGCGTACGCGCTGTTCCTCTACTCCGATAGGAAATCCCTGACCGAAAACGCTGAGCAGCGGCTGAGATCACTCGCAGAATTCTCGCAGCTTGGCGCTGGCTACTCGCTGGCCGTAAGAGACCTCCAGATCAGGGGCGCCGGCGACATGATCGGCAAGAAGCAGTCTGGCCAGATGGCAAACGTCGGTTACGAACTCTACGCACAGCTCATCGAATCCGAGGTTCAGTTCCTCAAGGCGATGGCAGACGGCACCGAAGGAGCTGTTCTGCGAGACCCCCTTGAAGAGCTGGAGCCGCTGCCGATGATCGACTTGCCGGTCAACGCCTTCCTGCCGCAGGACTACATTCAGGAGGAAGGCCAGCGGCTCTACTTCTATAAGAAGCTGATGAGCTGCCGTGATCGGGCCGGCCTGATTGAGGCCTCATCGGAGATGACCGACAGGTACGGCATCCAGCCTCATGAGGCGGCTCAGGCGATTACGATGATCTCGCTGCGGCTCAAGGCCAAGGATGCTGGGATCAGAGAGATTGAAGCCCGTCATGGGAATCTCGCGATCAAGTTCCCAGACGATTTTGATATCCCGCCACGTGTCGCGGCGATCATGCACAGAGCTCAGCGCGGCATGCATCTGTCCAACGGCGAGGTGATCTGGCCCATCGGGCAGAGCGCCATCGACTCCTGCGAAAAGTGCATCGAAGTCTTCACTGAAGCCCTTCAGCAGGTGATGGACGAAAGAGAAGAAATCGAAAAAATCTACTGAATCTGATTCAGGTCGGCATGCTGCTGCGTCTCTTTGTCAAGAGCGATGGACGAACAGCCTCCTGCAGAACCGATCGACGTTCGACAGATAATGGCGATGATGGTGAATCAGCTTGGTGAGATGGCCTGGATCAAAATGGGCCTCCAAGCGGACCCAATCACCGGCCAGACTGACAAGGACATGGTTCAGGCCAAGTATGCAGTCGATGCTGCCTCCGCCCTCTCGGACCAGCTAATGCCTCACCTCGATGAGGAAGACAGCCGTCAAATCCAGAATCTCGTGCGAGATCTGAGAGTCAATTTTGTCCAGAAATCTGAGGTGTGATTGAATGATCCCTGCTCTTCCATTGCCGGACCACGCTGCCGCCCAAGTCAAGACAAAAACGCTGCCTCTGACTGGTTTCTGTGACCAGTTGAGCGGAGCACTCTCTCTGCTCGAAGAGATATTCGACGATGCGACTAAATACGGGCCTTCCTCAGAGCTGCAGCACCGGTATGCGTTCGTCAGAAAGTGGTTCATGCAGAACTACCGCCCGGTGCGAGCCGTGCTCTCCCGCGGGACCACGCGACAGCAGGCAGCGATTGCGACGTGGACGTTGGACGGAGGATCTGGCGACCGACTGTTCCGCTTGATCGCACCGCCGATTCTCAGCGACGCAGAAGTTGGATCTGATCGCTGGCGGAAGATTGTGGCGCTGTCTAGGTCTGAACTCAAGCATAGTTTCGAGGCTTCATCGCATTGACGCCTGGCAGTCGACCACTCACCGAAGTTGATCCTATTGAGCTCGTTGGCCTATGGGCAGAGCTTTATCCCGCCCAATTCGTAATTGGCACTGATGTCATCCGGCAGCAGATCTTTCAGTGCCCGCTGCTGGAGCCAGGGCTGAGCAGGTTGGAAGATGAAGCCTTTATTGCCTGCAAACGCGGGGCTTCGCCTGAGCTCTTTGCCGGGCCAAAGTCGGGGGCTCTCCACATTTCCGCCTTCGCCTTTTCCGATCCCGGAGATGGTCTTGAGCTGCTGGAGAGCATCTCTGCCAGCGCGCGAGAGCAGGGATATCAGTCGATCGTTTTTGGGCAGGATCACGATCACCTGCTTCCGGGATGCCCCAAGGGTTTGACCAGCCTCGAAGGCGTGCTCCAAACGGCTGGTTTTGTGCCGAGCGGGGAAGAGGTTGATCTCGAGCGAGACATGGCTGGATACACCCCACCAGCAGGCTGCCTCAAAGCCGTTTCAGCTGCAGGCGCAGAGATCAGGACCGCCGCTCCAGCCGACTTCGAGAGCGCTGAGCGGTTTCTGCTGACCGACTTCCCGGGCCGGTGGCATCACGACGTTATGCGTAAGCTCTCCGAAGAGCCGCATCAGGTTGACCTGCTCTTCCATGAAGGCCGCTGTGCGGGATTCTCATTCACCCAGGATCCAACCTCCAAGCACCCGGTCGCTGGCTGCGTTTGGAAGGCTAGCTTGGGGGATGAATGGGGTGGTCTGGGCCCGATCGGAGTCTCCGCTTCAGTACGCGGCAAGGGCCTCGGCGGAGCGCTCTTGGGGGCAAGCCTGCAGCGGCTCAGCCGAGAGGGCCGTCGCCAGACGATCATCGACTGGACGACCCTGGCAGCGTTTTATGAGAAGCACGGATTTGAGGTGACTCGCACCTACGCCAGCTGGAGCCGCACGCTCTAGGCCGGTGCCCGCCGAGTGTCCCTAATCAGCCCTGCTGCTTGGTATGATTGGAGCCTGCAATGAAGCTCCACGAGTACCAGTCCAAGGACCTCCTCGCCAAGTACGGCGTGGCGGTCCCCGGCGGCCAGGTCACTTCTGATCCAGAGGAGGCGCGCAAGATCGCCGAAGACCTCGGCGGCAGCTGTGTCGTCAAAGCTCAAGTTCTGATGGGAGGCCGTGGCAAAGCCGGCGGTGTCAAGCTGTTCGACAACGCTGATGACGCAGGCACCTTCGCCAAAGAGCTGCTCGGCAAGAAGCTTGTCAGCATCCAGAACCCGGACGGAATGATCGTAGAGCAGATCCTCATCGGCGAGCTGATCGATATCGCCGAGGAGTACTACCTCAGCGTCCTGCTCGACAGGGCGGAGCAGAAGCTCGTTGTGATGATCAGCAAAGAGGGCGGTGTGGAGATCGAGCAGGTTGCCCACGACACTCCTGAAGCGATCGTCCGGCTTCATGTGGACAACGCGTGGGGGCTCGACACATTCCAGGTGCGCGACGCGGTTGCTCAAGCAAACATCCCCGCCAAAGCGCAGCGACAGATGGTCGCGATGATCATCAAGCTCGTTGAGGCCTATCGTGGCAGCGACGCAGAGATGATCGAGATCAACCCCGTCGCCTGGACACCTGACGGCAAGCTCATTGCAGCCGACGCAAAGGTTGCACTTGACGACAGCGCACTTTTCCGACACAAAGAATTTGCGGCAACAGCTGACGAGAGTGCAGAGCACCCGATTGAGGCAGAAGCAGCACGCAGAGGCATCGCCTACGTCAATCTGGGCGGTGAAATCGGAATCATGGGCAACGGGGCTGGCCTGGTGATGTGCTCACTTGACGAAGTCAACGCAGCAGGCGCGAGCCCGGCAAACTTCCTCGACGTCGGCGGCGGAGCGAAGGCCGAGCGCGTGAAGTCCTGCATTGAGCTCGTCCTGATGGACGAGAACGTGACAGGTCTTCTGATCAACATCTTCGGCGGCATCACTCGATGCGACGAAGTCGCTAAAGGAATCCTCCAGGCATTTGACGAAATGGAAGTCAACATCCCGGTCGTCGCCCGAGTGGAAGGCACTGCGGCTGAAGAAGGCCTCCGGCTGCTCGAAGGCAGCCAGATCATCGGCGCACAGACGATGCAGGAAGCTGCAGCGAAGATCGTCGCGGCTGTCAAAGCCTAGACTTCATTCAGATAAGGTCCAGCCTAGTTTCGAGGAATCGGAACTAGGCTGTTTGGTTTAAGGGCTGTGCTAGGAAGAGGGTGAGTGTCTGAGAATGTCCTCATCTGCTCCCAAGGCTCTATGGTCACTCTCGACTCATCGTAAGTGCCGTCAGCCTTCAATACACCCCACTCATCCAGCTTGAGGTGCCTCGCGAGGAAAGGATAAGCGGCCTGCCGTTTGCTCGGGCCGTAATCGTGCTTCTCGTCACCGAAGTGTGCGTAGTTCACAAGATGCGGTTTGCCGTAGGCGAGGTACACCTCAGAAATATACGGGTACTCAACATGCGGCGTGTTCTTCGTCCAGTCATCTCCGTCGGAGATGATCAGCTGGGGCCGCGGCGCAGCCAAGGCTGCGATCTCTACATTGCTGGTCTTGTGCTCATCGGTTGAGTGGATCGGGCGTCCGCTTTCGCAAATGCACCCACCGAAGAAGTGGGCTGAGACTTGAACCGTTGGCACGGTCACGGCAACTCTGTCATCTACTGCCGCGAGCATAAAGGACTGTGTTCCTCCCCCGGAAGCACCCGTTACTGCAATTCGGTCCGCATCAACGTCTGGCAGTGCAGTCAAGTAGTCGACAATCCTCATGCTCGACCAGAGTTGGAGGGGCATCGACTGAATCTGCTTATGCTCCCATCCCAGCAGCCCGGAGTCTCCAAAACCGACCATGTCGTATGAGAAGACAACTGCGCCCATCTGGGCCAGCACCGCGCAGCGTGTTTGGTTGGCAGGCCGGAATCTTCCGCCACCATTTGGTTGATAACCATGCCCGTGTGGGCAGAGAATGCCCGCGTACGGCCCTTCCTTGCCGACAGGGCGATAGAGGCTGCCGATCACGTGATAGCCAGGCAGGGCTTCCAGTGCAATCGACTCGACAGAGTAGCCGTCATAGACCCGCTTGGAGTGAATGATCGGCTTGAGCGGCGTGCGCATCGGGAGAGGACTGAGGCCGGCACCTTCCAGCAGTTTCCGTTTCAGAAGGGAGGCACGCTCTTCCCACTCCGCCTCGTTCGACCAGAGGGTGCGGAAGTGACCGAGTTCAGCCACAGCTGCCTCCTCTGTGTGGAAATAGCCTTGCCGCAGTTGAGCCGCAGGATCCTGCGTATCAGCAAGTGCTGCAGAAATCAAGGCCATGAGCATGGCCTTAGGATAGCAGGGATGCCTTAGTCGAGCTTCAACTCTAGCTCGATCTCGTCAAGGATCGGAATGCCGTTGAGGCCCATATCTTCCATCTGCGGCTTGACGGAAATCTCTTTTTTCAGTGAGTCGGGGTGGACGGCCGTCATCCGCCATCCTCTCCGCTGATAGAAGCCGAGCGCCTGGAGATTATCGTTGGTGGTCACGAGGTGAAGCCTCTTACACCCGTTGTCCGCAGCGATCTCCCTCATGCGATCCATGAGGCAAGTGCCCACGCCGCGCCGCTCTGCTTCTGAGTGGAGGGTGACGATCTCCATTCGGTCGCCTTCGATCCGATACGTGAGCGATCCGAGCGGCCCCTTGGAGTCTTCTGCAACCAGTCCTTCGATAGCCTCAAAGTCGACTTCGATCCCCAGCACGAACATCGGCAGGCCACCGAAGTGCTTCTGGATCATCTCCCGGAGCCACACCTGATCGTCCGACGTCAGTGGGCGGATCTCAAAGTCGGGCATATGAGGTCTATTCTGGCTCACGAGTACAGATACGAGACGGGCCCTTGACCCAGAAAATAAGGGGGAAAACGACCCATTTCTGGGGAAAATATCGCCGTCCGTTCTGCCCGGTGCAGCATCACCACCGAAGGTAATCTTTCACGCCATGAGCACAGTTCACGGCTACCCCGTTTCCGTCACTTGGAACGGCGGCCGGACAGGGAGCGGCGAAGCCGTCGCGGCCAACTCTAACACGACTTTTCCACTCGCCGTTGGAACCGAATACCACGGCACAGGCGAGGGGACAAATCCGGAAGAACTTCTGACAGCGGCAGTCGCTGGCTGCTGCACCATCACCATCGGCATCATGGCCGAGCATCGCAAGCTTCCTCTGGTCTCGCTCAACGTGACCGCGGAAGGCGAGGTTGAGCAGCAGGGAGTTGGACTGACGTTCAAGAAGGTCATTTTGAGGCCGCACCTAGTGCTCGAATCAGATGTCGATGACGCTGCAATGGCTGCCGCCGAGCAGCTGGCTCACAAAGCAGACCAGTACTGCCCAATAACCAACGCCGTGCGAGACAAAGTAGAGATTGTGGTGGAAGTTAAGGTGGAGCGAGCTTGAGCACACGGACGAAACTCATCGCGGGCAACTGGAAGATGAACCTCACATCTGCTGAGGGCGCCGCTCGCGTTGAGTCTTTCATCCAGCACGCTGAGTCAAAGGAAGATGTTGACGTCGTCGTCTGCCCGCCCTATTTGGCACTGCCAAAGCTCAGCGAAATCCTCAAGTACTCCAGCGTCAAGCTTGGGGCTCAGGATGTTTTCTGGCTCGACTCCGGTGCCTACACCGGCAACGTCAGTGCGCGGCAGCTTTACGAGTTTTGTGTCGATTACTGCATCGTTGGCCATTCCGAGCGGCGGGGCCGATTTGGTGTGATGGAAGTTCCGGAATCGACTGTCGGCTACTTTGGTGAGACTGACGAGACGATCAACCTGAAAATCCAGGCCCTTTTCAAATACGGCATCAACCCGATCATGTGTGTCGGCGAGACTCTGGCTGAGCGTGAAGCAGGGAAGACCGACGAAGTGATTTGTGCCCAGCTCGCAGCAGGCCTCAAGGGAGTCCATCCCGCTGAGATGCACCTCTTTGTTGCTGCCTATGAGCCCGTCTGGGCGATCGGCACTGGCAAGGTCTGTGATGCTGATGAAGCGAATCGCGTCTGCGGAATGATCCGGACTTGGATCGCTGAGAACATCGAGGTCGAGGCTGCGAATGACGTTCGCATCCTTTATGGCGGCAGCGTCAAGCCGGGCAATGCAGCTGAGATCTTTGGCACTTCTGATATCGACGGCGCGCTTGTCGGCGGCGCGAGCCTCAAGCCGGAGGACTTTTCGGCTATCGTAAGCGCAGCATGACCCAGAAACGAGTCTCCGAGACCTACACCCGCATGGCGCAGATGATGACGCCAAACGATGCGAACATCGTCGGGAGTGTTTTCGGGGGCTCGATTCTTGCCCTCATCGACTTGACCGCGGCTGCGACTGCCCAGAAGTTCTCTGGTGAGATTTCTGTTACTGCGTCATTTGATCGCGTGGATTTCCACGAGCCGATTCGTGTGGGGGAGCTGGTAGAGCTTGACGGACACGTTTCGTATGTCGGTCGCACGAGCCTCGAAGTTACGATCGAGGTCCACTCGACCAATCTCAAAACGAGCGAAAAACGGCACTCCAATACAGCGCGGGTGACGATGGTTGCGATCAAGGATGGCAAGCCGTTCGAGGTGCCGCGCCTGGTCTGCGAGACGAAGGACGAGAAGCGCCAGTTCCTGATGGGCAAGATCAGGCGTGAGATGCGCGCTCAGCGCATTCGCGATCTCGCCGAGATCGACAGCCGGCTTGCCGCCGCCGGTGAATCTGAATTGGACGCGATGATGCAGTCTCCCGAGGCTGTTCTCGCATTCTTGAAGAACTGACAATCGGATGGTTGAAAGGTCAATATTTTTGGCCTGCTCCGGTATCCTGCGGGCGCTCATGAAGCCTCGCGACTTCACTAGATTGGCAGCCCTGATTCCAGGCATCGGCCTCGCCGCGTTTGGAATCTGGTCAACGCCGCCTGCCGCTGAGCCAGCTCAAGATGAGACGGTTCGGTTTGCACGGGATGTTCTGCCGATCCTCTCGGACAAGTGCTTCCTCTGCCATGGACCCGATATCAGCTCGCGTATGGCCGATCTGAGGCTCGATCTTCGTGAGCACGCCGTCGCTGATCGTGACGGCTTCCCGGTCATCGTGCCTGGCGATGCGGATGCTAGCTTCTTGGTGGAGAGGATCTTTGACGAGGAGTCACCGATGCCGCCGGAAGGCGCCAAGCCGCTGACTTTGGATGAAAAGGAGACCCTCAAACGCTGGATCGAACAGGGCGCGAAGTATGAGAAGCACTGGGCTTTTGAGGCCTTGCCAGACTCAGTGGCTGTTCCAGGTGGCAGCAAGTGGGCGAATGATGACCTTGACCGGTTTGTGGAGGCCGGCCTCAATACGGCAGGCCTGAAACCGAGCCGGGCGGCGACTCCCGAGAGATGGCTGAGACGCGTCACTTTCGATCTGACTGGCCTTCCCCCCACGCCTGAGGAGATATCTAAGTTCCTTGCCGACGGCTCCAAATCAGAGGTCGTTGATCGTCTCTTGGCCAGCGAGCACTACGGGGAGCGAATGGCCGTCCCGTGGCTCGATGCCGCACGATACAGCGACAGTTACGGCTATCAATCCGACCTGCTCAGCCCGAACTGGCCATACCGAGATTGGGTGGTCAGGGCGTACAACGAGAACCTGCCTTACGACGACTTCCTGACCTGGCAGCTCGCTGGTGATCTTCTCCCCAACTCGACAAGGGACCAGAAGCTGGCAACGGCCTTCAATCGCATTCACCGGATGACGAACGAGGGCGGCTCCATTGAAGAGGAGTTCCGCACAGAGTACGCCTCAGACCGAGTTGACACGTTCGGCACATCGGTGCTCGGCCTGACAGTCGGCTGCGCGAGGTGCCACGACCACAAATTCGACCCCTTCAGCCAGAAGGAGTACTACCAGCTCGTCTCGTATTTCAACTCGATCGACGAGTACGGGATGTACATCTCAACTGAGATTGTGCCGGCTCCGACACTCCTGCTGCCGGACGCTGAACAGGAGACCCGGCTGAGGGCCCTCCGCAAGGCCTCAGAAGATGCAAACGCGGATTTCGAGCGTGTCGGCTCCCTGATGCGGCCGATCTACAGCAAGTGGCTGGCAAACATGGAGCTGCCGACGGAGCCCGCAGGTGCGGCAGCACACTACAGCCTTGATGCCTTGAAGGATGGCAAGTATCCCGACGCGCTCGGCGGCGAGACCACGGCAAACCTGCTCGGCGCACCTGAATCTATTGAAGGCGTGTCAGGGAAGGGGCTCAAGCTCAATGGCGACAATGGCATCTCATTCCCTGGAATGGCCACGCCGTCAAGATGGACGCCGTTTACCTGGTCGTTCTGGATCAAGGACACGATGCTCGCCGACCGTTCAACAGTGGTCATCCACAAGACAGGCGGCACTGATGTCGGCTTTAGCGGCTTTGACCTGATGATCGACAAGGGGATATTGATGGCAAGGGCGATGCGTCAGTGGCCAGGAAACGCGGTCGCGATCAAAACCAAGAAGCCGATCAAGAAGGACGCGTGGACGCATATTGTCTGGAGCTATGACGGCCGGAGCAAGGCTTCGTCGTACCGGCTCTTTATCAACGGCGAGCAGGCCGAAACGGAGGTCGTTCGCGACAGACTCTGGAAGTCGGCGAATGCCTATGGCGACCACGGGCCGAGCGGCAACAAGTGGTCTATCGGCCAGCGATTCCGAGATTTTGGGTTCAAAAGTGGCCTGGCGGATGAGTTCACCTACTACACGCGTGTATTGAGTAGTCTGGAGGCGAAGCACCTCTACGATGGCGAGACAATGGCGAAGGCTGCTGAGCATCCCGAGCGATATCCTGCTGAGCTGTACGATCACTATCTGTGGACGGTGGACTCGTCCGCCGCCGCTCTTCTCAAGCGGGTTCATGACGCTGAGAAGCCCCTCACCCAGCACGAAAACACGATCTACGAAGTGATGGTCATGGAGGAGATGCCGGAGCAGCGGCCCACCTATCTCCTCGCGAGAGGTGACTACGACGCACCGAAGACAGAAGACGTCCGCGTTAGCCGGGGCGTGCCTCAGGCGATGGGGATTGAGGTCCCCGAAGGCAGTCCAGACAATCGACTCGGGCTGGCGAATTGGGCGACCGATCCGAATCACCCACTGACCGCACGCATTGCCGTGAACCGGATTTGGCAGACGCTGTTTGGACGAGGCCTGGTTGAGACACAGGAGAACTTTGGCATTCAAGGTTCGTACCCATCGCACCCAGAACTCTTGGACTATCTTGCGAGGGAATTCGTTGATTCAGGCTGGGATACGAAGGGGCTGATCAAACGTATTGTCCTGAGCTCGACTTACAGCCAGGATTCGGCCTTGAATCAGGAGCTGCTGGAGAATGACCCGGAGAATCTGCTGCTGTCGCGGGGACCGAGTCACAGGCTTTCTGCCGAAATGCTGCGCGACCAGGCATTGGCCGCGTCTGGCCTGCTCAATAAGAAGTTAGGCGGTGCACCAGTCAGCCCGTACCAGCCGCCAGGGCTTTGGCGGGAGAACAACGGGTTCTCACCCGCCTATGCTCAGAGCAAGGGTGACGATCTCTATCGCCGCAGCCTCTATACGGTCTGGAAGCGGACAGCCCCTTCGCCATCTATGATGGCGTTCGATTCGACTAGCCGTGAATTCTGCACGGTGCGCCGGTCATCGACGAACACGCCGCTGCAGGCGCTGGTTTTGCTGAACGATGTTCAGTTCTTTGAGGCATGCCGAGTCCTGGCGGAGCGGGCGATGGAGTCGTCCCCGGGAGACCAAGACAGAATCCAATTCAGCTTTGTCCGACTGGCTGGCCGTAATGCAACGACCGCTGAATTAGAGATTCTCATTCAGCTCTTGGCAGAACAGCGAGCCGAGTTCAGCTCCAAACCCGAGGACGCCACCAAGCTGCTCGGGCCCGGACAGACCAAACCAGACGAAGCCATCAGCCTGATTGAGCTGGCGGCCATGACCACAACCGTGCAGGCGATGATGAATATGGACGCCTGCGTATGGAGCCGCTAAGATGATCCCCTTCGATCCTGAACACCCGATGAGCCGACAGCTCGGCTTGACCCGACGTCAGTTCTTCGGCCGCATCGCTGGCGGTTTGGGCGGCGCTGCACTGGCCTCACTCATGCCGTCTGAAGCAGCCGCATCTGAACCGGCCATCCAGGTGCCAGGCGGCCCTCACTTCCCACCGAAAGTCAAGCGTGTCATCTACTTGTTCCAGGCTGGCGGTCCAGCTCATCAGGAGCTGTTCGACCCGAAGCCGCTGCTGAATGAGCGGCACGGCGAGCCCCTTCCTGACGAGGTTCGAGGCGGTCAGCGCCTCACAGCAATGACTGCCCAGCAGGGCATCTTGGCGATGGTCGGATCACCGTTCAAGTTTGCTCAGCACGGTGAATCAGGTGCGTGGATGAGTGAGCTTCTCCCGCACACAGCGAAGCATGCAGATGACATCTGCATCATCCGCTCGATGTTCACCGAAGCGATCAACCACGACCCGGCAATTACGTTCTTCCAGACCGGCGCGCAGCTTGCGGGTCGGCCTTCGATGGGCTCCTGGGTGACTTATGGCCTCGGCTCGATGAGCGAGGATCTTCCGGGGTTTGTTGTGTTGGCCAGTGCTGGTCAGGGCGGGCAGCCGCTCTACACACGGCTGTGGGGAAGTGGATTCCTCGACAGCCGGTATTCCGGAATCAGGTTCCGATCAGGCAAAGAGCCGGTTCTCTATCTGACCAATCCTGACGGTGTGTGCCAGTCCGGTCGTCGGGCGATGCTCGACCGATTGGGCGAGCTGAATCAGCTCCAGTACGAGCAGGAGCTCGACCCTGAAATCGAAAGTCGAATCTCTCAATATGAGATGGCTTACCGCATGCAGACGAGCGTCCCTGAGGTCACCGATACTTCAGATGAGCCTGAGTCAGTGTTCGAAATGTACGGCCCCGACGCCAAGAAGCCGGGCACCTACGCTGCGAACTGTTTGCAGGCCAGACGCCTGGCTGAAAAAGGCGTGCGATTCATCCAGCTCTATCACCAAGGCTGGGATCATCACGGCGGCATCAAGGGCGCGATCACCGGCCAGTGTCAGGAGACCGACCAGCCGACGGCTGCCCTTCTGCAGGACCTCAAACAGAGGGGAATGCTCGATGACACGCTTGTGATCTGGGGCGGTGAATTCGGCCGCACCAGCTACTCACAGGGGCCGATCGCTTTGAACCAATTTGGGCGTGACCACCACCCGCGCTGCTTCTCCATGTGGATGGCAGGCGGCGGCGTCAAACCGGGGATCACCTATGGCCGGACAGACGACTACGGCTATAACATTGCGGATGCCGACGGCAACCCGATTAGCCCAACCAGGCATGAGTTTACGCCGGGGGCGGTGCATGTCCATGACCTGCAGGCGACGATCATGCACCTGCTGGGGGTTGATCACACGAAGCTCTCGTTTGCGTACCAGGGACGTGATTTCCGTCTCACCGATGTTCACGGGCACGTCGTGCACGACATTCTCTCCTAGCAAATGCCTCCCATCATCGCTGAAGTTGACCTCATCCGATTCTTTGGCAGGATGCACTTTCTGTTTGTGCATCTACCGATTGGGTTGATCTCTGCGTGGTTTTTGATCGAAGTCTTTGGGCGGCACAAGGATCATACGGACAGCAAGGTCCTGCCGATCATTGTTTGGGGCGCTGCCTTCGCTGCGCTGCTCTCGGTTAGTGCTGGGTTTGTTCTCTCGACCCGAGAGCCAGGCTATCTTCCAGAAATGGTCTCCCGCCATCGGTCCATGGCATTGACATTGACGGGCATCTGCCTTGCTGGAGCGTTCAGTGTCTCTTTCAAGTACAAGCGCGCTAAGGCGGTTCGCAGGACTGCGCTAGCAGCAGCAATGGTGGCGATGTTTATCACGGGCCATCTTGGGGGAACGATCACACATGGGCAGAGTGCACTGAGTGAATTCGCGCCCGACGTGCTGAAGCCGATCCTGGGTGGGGCGACGGTAGTCGCTGCTCCTGAGGGCTCGGATTTCGCAGAGAAGGTCTATCCTATTTTGGAAAGATACTGTGCCGAATGCCACGGCCAAGGTGAGCGCTCAGGCGGGTTCAATATGGACACTCTTGAGGCTGTCCAACTAAGAGTTCAACCCGGCGATCCGTACCGATCGGAGATCATCAGGATGCTTGAGCTTCCGCTCGAAAGCGACCACCACATGCCGCCTGATGGCTTCGATCAGCCGTCTGCTGAGGAGATCCTTGAGATCAAGGCTTGGATCGCTGGTGGGGCGGACTGACGGGCCGGCAGTCTCATCTGAGTTGCGGAGCAGATTGGACGAGCCCTGGCCTTTTGAAGCCCCTTCCTCCTCGTTTGAGAGGAGGAAGGGGGTTGGGGGATGGAGGTTTCTCGGGATTGGAGATTGGTCCCTCTCCCTCGAACGAGGGGGAGGTTAGGAGGGGGACAGATAAGTCTTGAGTTCTTGAATCCTGACCTTGGCTCCCTCTAGTTTTCATGAGGGTCAAGTTGACGCTCGAGCAAGGCCCCCTCTCTTAATCTCCCCCTCTCCCGTTGGTCGAAAGGGAGAGGCCAGAACCAAGAACCTCCTCACCCTAGCCCTCTCCTCCTCTCGAACGAGGAGGAGAGGGAACCGCAACGTTGAATTCTGGCCTCTCCCCCGGCTTGGGGCGGGGGAGATTAGAGAGGGAGGGTCCGCCAAAGAGGGCTGCCATAAGCAGCGCTCGACGTGGAAGGCGACCGAAAGGAGCGGTCTTTGCGTTAGCCTGAGACTGATGGTCTGCAGCTGGCGCTCCCGTCAGCTGTTCCGGCCGAAGGCCGGCCCCATCCTAGCCTCCCCCACCCTTCGTGGGGGAGGGACCAATCCAAGAACTCCAGGCACAAAAAAGCGGTGCAGACACGAATGCCTGCACCGCTTGATTTTGAACTTAGCCGTTCAGAGCTTCGGCGCCGCCGACGATCTCGAGGATCTCGGTGGTGATGCCGGCCTGGCGGACTCGGTTGGCCGTCAGGGTCAGTTCGTCGATCATCTGGCCAGCGTTGTCGGTTGCACTAGTCATAGCTGTCATTCGAGCGCCGTGCTCAGAAGCTGTCGCTTCAAGCATCGACTGAAGAACAACTGTCAGGACGTACTTTGGAAGAAGCAGACCGAGAAGCTCGGTTGGAGCTGGCTCGAACTGGTAGTCCTTGGATGCACCAGATTCAGCTTCCTCAGACTCAGGCGGCTCGATCGGCAGCAGCTGAATCACCTGCGGCTGCTGAGTGATCGCCGAAACGAATTTGCTGTAGCAGAACCTGATCGAGTCAGCTTCACCTGAAGTGAACAGCTCGGTCACCGCTGCGGTGACCTTCTGCGCGTCCTCAATGCCTGCACCGACACTCGGCACAGTGATCTCTTGGATCACGTTGTAGCCGCGCTTCTTGAAGAACTGTGCGCCTTTTTTGCCAACGCAGATCAGCGACATCTCTTCTTCTGAATTGTCCAGGTATTCCTGGGCAGTCTTCAACAGATTAGTGTTGTAGGAGCCAGCCAGGCCTCGGTCAGCAGTGATCAATACCAGGCAGGTCTTCTTGACCTCGCGGCGATCCAGAAGCGGGTGCTCGGGCAGCTCTCCAGCTCCTCCGACGCTCGACATGAAGTCTCGCATCTTAAGGCTGTAGGGGCGTGCCTCTTCCACTCGATTCTTGGCTCGGGTGAGGCGTGCAGCAGCAACCAGCTTCATCGCGCGTGTGATCTGCTGGATGTTCTTCGACGTGCGTATTCGCTGTCGGATCTGCTTTAGCGTTGCCATGTTTGCCTCTTAGCCTCTCGCTGCTCTTACTTGCCCTGGTTGAACGTTGCGACGAACTCTTCGCATGCCTTTGTGAGGGATGCCTGTGACTCGTCGGTCACCTTCAGCTCGGTTCGGATCGATTCGACGACGTCCGGATACTTCTCAGCAACGTGTGCGAGGAGTCCAGTCTCGAAGTCTGCGACCTCATTGTTCTCGACCATGTCGAGGAAGCCGTTTGTACCGGCGAAGATCGCGATGATCTGGTTCTCAAGCTTGTAAGGTGAAGCCAGGCCCTGCTTCAGCAGCTCGGTCAGTCGCTGACCTCGCTTGAGCTGGAGCTGGGTCGCCTTGTCCAGGTCTGAAGCGAACTGAGCGAACGCCTGAACCTCTCGGAACTGGGCCATCTCAAGCTTCAGCTTACCGGCGACCTGCTTCATAGCCTTTACCTGAGCGTTGCCGCCAACACGTGAGACTGAGATGCCGACGTTGATCGCGGGGCGAACGCCTGCGAAGAACAGATCCGGCTCGAGGTAGATCTGACCGTCGGTGATCGAAATCACGTTGGTCGGGATGTACG
Source organism: Fimbriimonadia bacterium (assembly GCA_029824475.1). Classification (GTDB taxonomy): domain Bacteria; phylum Armatimonadota; class Fimbriimonadia; order Fimbriimonadales; family Fimbriimonadaceae; genus JALGXY01. The sequence continues at coordinate 24,554 of JALGYA010000002.1, forward strand.
CCGAAACGTCGCCTGACTGGGTTTCGATAACCGGAAGCGCTGTGAGCGATCCGCCGCCATTCTCATCTGAGAGCTTGCAGGCACGCTCGAGGAGGCGCGAGTGGAGATAGAAAACGTCGCCGGGATAGGCTTCTCGACCTGGAGGTCGTCGCAGAAGAAGTGAGACGGCTCGGTAGGCAACCGCGTGCTTGCTCAGGTCATCGTAGACGACCAGGCCGTGCATGCCTTTGTCTCGGAAGTACTCGCCCATTGCTGCACCGGTGAAGGGAGCTAGGTACTGCATAGCGTTCGAGTCAGCGGCGCTTGCGTTGATGACGATTGTGTACTTCAGAGCGTCGTGCTCCTTCAGTGTCTCAACAACTCGTGCGATAGCGGCAGACTTCTGTCCGATAGCAACGTAGATGCAGTAGACCGGGCTTCCGCCGGGCTCGTGCGTCTCTTTCTGGTTCAGGATCGTGTCGATGCAGATCTGGGTTTTGCCAGTCTGTCGGTCGCCAATGATCAGCTCTCGCTGACCGCGGCCGATCGGGATCATGGCGTCGATAGCCTTGATGCCTGTCTGAAGCGGTTCGGTGACCGGCTGTCGGTCAACAACACCGGGTGCCATTTTGTCGAGCAGCTGGAAGCTGTCGGCTGCGATGGCTCCTCCGCCGTCGATCGGCTGGCCGAGCGTGTTGACAACGCGTCCGAGCAGAGCCTCTCCGACGGGCACTTCAATGATGCGGCCGGTCTCTTTGACCGAGTCGCCTTCTTTGATGTGCGCGGATTCGCCGATGAGGACGGCACCGATGGAGTCTTCCTCAAGGTTCAGTGCGAGGCCGAAGGTTCCGCCAGGGAACTCAAGCATCTCACCGACCTGACAGTCGGGGAGTCCGTAGACACGCGCAATGCCGTCGCCGACCTGGATGACAGTGCCGACGTGATCTGTTTCGACCTTCTTGTCAAAGGCCTGGAGCTCCTGCTCCAAGATCGAGGTGATTTCTTCCGGTTTGATCGCCATGGTAGTTGCTTCAGTGATTAGCTCTGCTTGAGCAGGTCGTAAAGGAGGGACTCTTTGATGCGGTTTAGACTTCCGCGTGCTGTTCCGTCCAGAACAAAATTGTCGTAAGTGACGCGGACGCCGCCCAATAGGCTTGCGTTCACGTTGAATTCTGGGTCGACTGTACGGCCGGTCGATTCTGCAACCTTGCCGAGAACAGCCTTCTGCTGGTCGTCGCTGAGGGGGAAAGCTGACTCGATGAGCGCCTTGACGATGCCCTCGTTGTCTCGCTTGAGCGCCGCAAATTCGAGTTGAATTGCGAATATCTCAGCTTCCCGACCCTTCTTGACCAGGAGCTGAAGCAGCTGGCCTGTCAGGTCATTGACCTTTCCATCGAATGCCTTGGCGAAGAGCTCTTTCTTGTCCTTGTCAGATGTGACAGGGGAGAAGACGAACTCCTTGACCTTAGGGCTGGAAGCGAGACCTGACGTGATGCTGGTCAGGTCATCGTTGACAGCCGTCGCAGCATTCTGCTTCTGCGCAGCATTGAACAGCGCTCGGGCGTATCTCTTGGCAGCGCGGCTGTCGGTCATCAGTTCTTCGCCTCGACTGAGGTGATGAAGTCGTCAACGAGCTTGCGGTTCTTGTCGCTGTCCATATTCTCGCCGACGATCTTTTCAGCCGCCTGGATCGAGAGTGTGGCCACGTGAACGCGGAGCTCCGTCAGAGCCTTCAGCTTTTCAGCAGTGATCTCATCATTGGCCTTGGCTAGCAGGTCATCAGCTGCCGCGGAGGCTTCTGACATGAGCGTCTTCCGAAGATCCTGAGCTTCTTTGATCTGAGCCTGAATCTGTTCGCGTGCCTGAGCTTCTGTGGAGGCCAGCTGCTTTTCGTAGCCGGACTTCATTTCTGCCATTTCAGACCGAAGCTGTTCAGCCTCGGTGAAAGTCTTTTCGAGGTTCTCGCTTCTGTCGTCAATCGCCTCTTTGAGCGGCTGAAGGTAGAAGAAGTCGATTGCAGGGCTGACGATCAAGAAGACGCCAATAGCTGCAAGGGTCTTGCCTAAGTCGAGCGGCAGGCCGAGTGCTTCCAATAGGGTGGCCTGGAGATCCGCCGTATTGGCTGAAATCCACATGCCGCCGACCATCATGCCTGCGCCGATGACCAGTTTTGGGAGGAACTTAGGCCAGAAAGCTTTTTCTTTGCTCATGTGAGTGCTGCGAGTTCTTGTTTCTTGTAGAAGTCATGGTGCCGGGGGTTCCATCCCCCGGCACAAAGATGATTAGTGAGCTTCCGCGTCCGCTTCGATTGCTGCGGGTGCGCCGCCAGCGATCTTAACTTCAGCAGTTGCCATGAAGCCAGGCAGCAGGAAGATTGTCAGCAGGCCGACGAGCTCAACGAAGGCCATAGCGATCAGCATAGCTGTCTGCAGCTTGCCGATTGCTTCTGGCTGTCGAGACATGCCGCCCATTGCGCCGTATCCGATGATTCCAAGGCCGAGGCCGACGCCCATGAGGGCGAGTCCGAGTCCGATTCCCATGTTCTTGTTGTTCTCCGTGTTGTTTTCGTTTTGAAAATTTTGAGGTCAGTAAATCGTGTTTATGGAGCTGCTGCGAGCTCAGGATCGTGTGAGTGATCCTCTTCGTGGTGTGTGACCAAGGACAGGTACACGCAGGTCAGCAGGCAGAAGATGAGAGCCTGAACTATGACCGTAAGCACCTTGATGGGCATGAGGAACATCCCGATGGGGACGTAGAAGTCCGCACCGAGCGCGTTCATCGCCTCAACAGCCTGGTGGCCGCCATCGATGTTTCCGAAGAGCCTGAGCGAGAGTGAGAGGTTCTTCATCACCTCTGAAATGATCTCGATCAGGAAGATAAGCGGAGTTACAAAGATCGCTAGAACTATGGGGAGGCTTGGTCCCGCAAAGTGCTTGAAGTGGCCTCCGGCTCCGTTCGCCTTCATCCCTTCCCACTGGACATAGCCGATGGAGATCAGCGCCATGCCGAGATTGAAGCTGAGATCTGCTGTTGGTGAGGTGGAAAAGAAGAGTGCGGTTGCGTTGCCAAAGAAGATGATCAGCCAAAACGTCAAGATCATTGGCACGTACTTGCGGCCGTGCGATCCGATGATGCCAACGCAGAGATTCTCGATGAAGAGGTAGAGCTGTTCAAAGCGTTGGGTGAATGGGTTCTTGAAGACTCGCTCACCCATGCCCTTCTTAGCCTGGCCAAGGAAGAGGAAGATCGCGAGCACGATCAGGGCCACATAGATCATCAGGCCGATGAAGGAGGGGCCATGATGGCCGTCGCTGGCAGCGACTAGCGTGATTGCAGACTTCCCGATGAACTCCATTGGCGCTCTTTAATCGGCCTTATTGGAATGCACACTCCAACCGACCAGCGCGCAGTATACCAACGCCAATCCGGCCAAAAAGAATCCTGGGCCGAGTGGTCCCAAACGTTGGGCCAGAAGCCATCCGCCATAGATCAAAGGGAGCTTGAAGAGGACCGCACCGAAGATCAGCAAGGGGTGCGGAGGCTTGTGCCCGTCGCCTCCATAGCCTGCGCCGATGGTTCTCACCAGGAGCCAGGAACAATAGAGGTATCCGCTGGTCCCTGCTGCGCCCATCAATGATGAGACTGCTGGCTGCCATCCGCCCGTGATCAGTGCCCCCAGTGCAAGGGCAGCCACTGCCGCTATGAAAGTGTTGACAAGCGCATTCATGATCGTTTGGAGAGTCGCACCGTGTAGAGGACCGCAACGGACGCGCCGACGAGTAGGCCAAGCGCCTGCCCAAGGGCCTCCACCCCGAGCCGACTGCCGATGAACCAGCCGCCTGCTAAACCTGCCATCGGCATCCAGAGGATTGCAAAAGCGATCGACATGCCAGAGCCTGTTGGCCCACCGCCGCCGTGGGATGGCCCGCCTCGCTGTTCTTCGATCGTCCCCTCGCTTCTGGCTTTAGCTTTGCGAATGCGCTCTTTGGCATCTGACAGCTTTGCCTCAAGGTCACTCGGATCAGGCGGAGCAGCAAACTCCACGTCTGCTGCCGCCTTAACCTTCTCCTGAAGCTCCTTCAATCGGGCCTCTTCCTGATTTTCTGGCTCCGGCGGAGCCGCTTCATCCGGCATGATTCGAGTAGATTAAAGCAGATGGCAGAGGGAGCCCGGAAGGACGGTCTAAGCACAGACGTCCAGTATCTCAAAGGTGTCGGCCCCCGAGCGGCCATGCATTTGCGCAAACTTGGGCTGGAAACAGCCGAAGATGTCCTCTGGCATTTCCCCCGGCGCATGGAGGACAGATCCAACCTTCCGCCCATCATGATGTGTCGCCCCGGCTATCCAGCCACCGTCCGCGGCAGGCTCACAGGCGTCAACACTCGCCCTCTTCGTGGCGGAAAAGTTCTGCTCCGAGCGACAGTTGATGACGGGACCGGCGTCATCGACCTCATCTGGTTCAACCAGCCCTGGGTGGCACGCGACCTCAACAAAGTAACCGGGGAGATCATCGCCTACGGAATGGTCAAAGAGGGCCGCCGAGGCCTCGAGATGAGCAGCGCCGAGTGGGAGGCGATCGACGAAGACGACGAGGCAGAGGACTTCGCGCGCATCGTTCCGGTCTATCCGCTTAAAGAAGGTGTCCCTCAATGGGCAGTCCGCAAGGCGGCTCACAGTGCGGTCGAATACTTCGCCTCCCAGGTCAAGGATCCGCTCCCTGACTCCATAAGAAAGAAGTGGAAGCTGCCCCAGCTCTCCTGGTGCCTGCGGCAGATGCACTTGCCCGATTCGGAAGATGACCGGGCCAGGGCTCGCGAGCGGCTAGTTTTTGAGGAATTCTTGTATCTCCAGCTCGCGCTGCAGATGCTGCGCAGTGAGACCAAGCACGAGATCGGCATCGCTTTTCCGCTGGATGATCTGCCGGATGCTGGATCGACTCCCTCCAGTCTTTTCGGTGATGACGCAGAGCAGGCAGGAAGCCTTGAGGACCAAGTCCACAAGATGCTCCCGTTCGATCTGACCGGCGCGCAGAAGCGCGTCATCGACGAGATTTGGTCCGACATGAAGATGCCCGCCCCGATGAATCGCCTGGTCCAAGGCGATGTCGGCTCAGGCAAGACGGCTGTCGCCGCTTGCGCAATCCTCGGTGCTGTTCGGTGCGGTTACCAAGCTGCGCTGATGGCCCCCACAGAAATCCTTGCAGAACAGCATGCGATGGGGCTGCGTCAACTTTTCGAGCCGCTGGGAATAGAAGTGTCGCTCCTCGTCGGCAAACAGACAGCCGCACAAAAACGCAAAGCCCTCCAAGCAGCTGCCAGCGGCGAAGCACGGCTCTGCATCGGCACGCACGCCCTTATTCAAGAGGGTGTGGAGTTCCAGAACCTCGGCCTGGTTGTCATCGATGAGCAGCACAGGTTTGGTGTCATGCAAAGGGCCGCTTTACGGGCCAAAAGCGATCAGCACCCTGACGTGCTCGTCATGACTGCCACACCGATCCCCCGCACGCTCACGATGACGTTTTACGGTGATCTGGATCTGAGTGTCATCGACGAGATGCCTCCCGGCAGAAAGCCGATCAAGACTCATTGGAAGCGCCCTAACCAGCGAGACCAGGTGTACGACACCGTCCGAAGCCTCATTAAAGAGGGAAGGCAGGCGTACTTCGTCTGCCCGATGATCTCCGAGTCAGAGAAGATGCAGGCGCAGGCTGCTGAGGACCTCTACTACCGGCTCAAAGAGGGCGTCTACAAGGATTTGCGCCTCGGGCTTCTGCACGGCCAGATGAAGGGCGTCGAGAAGGATGAAGTGATGACCCAGTTCCGGAATCACGAGCTCGACATCCTCGTCAGCACCGTTGTGATTGAAGTCGGTGTGGATGTCTCAAATGCGAGCGTGATGGTTGTTGAAGATGCCTTCCGGTTTGGCCTCTCCCAACTGCATCAGCTGAGGGGCCGCGTTGGACGAGGCGATGACCAGTCCTTCTGCATCCTTATTTCGGAAGCCAAGACACCAGACGCCGATCAGCGCCTCTCAATCATGGCCCGCACGTCAGATGGGTTCGAGATCGCCGAAGAAGACCTCAAGCTAAGAGGCGCGGGCGACATTGCCGGCACTCGCCAGAGTGGCAGAGGAGATTTCCGGCTGGCTGACCTGATCAAAGACGGCGTCCTACTCGAACGAGCCCGCCAAGCGGCGATGGAGATCATAGAGGCAGACCCCAAACTAGAAAAAGCCGGAAGCGACGAACTCGTGGCAGCCGTTAAGTCACGGCGCAGCGATATGGCACTCGCCACGGTCAGCTGACCGGGTACCTTCAAGACGATGACACCTGAGATTTCAGTCCAAGAGCTGCGCGATGCGCTGGTGGCCAGCAAAGACCTCCTTCTCCTCGATGTTCGGGAAGAGGACGAGCTTGAAATCAGCCGCCTGGACGGAATCGTACATATCCCCATGGACGATGTCATGGACCGGCTCGAAGAGATCGACAAGGGCGCAGACATCATCGTCGTCTGCCGCACTGGAAGGCGAAGCGAGACGATCACGGACATGCTGCTCCAGAGCGGATTCACCCAAGTCCGCAACATGGTGGGTGGCATGAACCTGTGGGCCGATGAGATCGACCCGACAGTTCAAAAGTATTAGCTCTTTTTGCGCCGCTTGGTAAAGCGCTTCTTGCTGGGGCCAGCAGCAATTTTCGCCTTGACCAATTCAGCAGCCTTTTCAGCTGTGACAGCCTCGGGCTCGATATCCTTCGGGATAGTCGCGTTGACCTTGCCGTTGGTGACGTAGGGGCCATAGCGCCCGGCCATCAGCTTGACTTCGCCTTCGATCCCGTCCAGCACGCCAAACACCTTGATCGGCTCCTTGTTGGCGCGGGCTTTGGACTGCTTCAAGACTTCCATCGCCTCGTCAACCGTGACGGTCAGGGCGTGTCGCCAGTCCTTGAGGCTGCCATTCAGGTCCCCGCATCGCAGGTACCCGCCGTATTTGCCGATGGCGGCCATGATGTCGTCGCCAGTCTCTGGGTGCTTGCCGATCGAGCGGGGGAGTGAGACGAGGTCAATGATCTCCTCTTCACTCAGGTCGCTGACTTCAGTCTTTGGCGGCATCGTAACTCGCTTCGGCTTGGTCTTTGCCTCAGTCTCTTCGGCGGTTGCTTCGAGCTCAAGGTAGGCGCCAAATCGGCCCGACTTGAGAAGAATCTTGCGGCCTGTTGCCGGGTCTGTGCCGAGAGCCTCTGGTCCCTGTGATCGCAGCTCGATCAGTTTGAGGGCGTCCTCGGCTGTCAGGTCGGCGGGTGGCATGTCATCCGGCACACTGGCCGTGTTGCCTTGACCGCCTTCGCCGCGCTGAATGAACGGGCCGTTGCGGCCGATGCGTACGGCCAAGTCTTCAGCAAGCTCAATGTTGGGATAGGGGATGTCTTTGCCCTGCTCAGCGACCTGACGGTCGATGCCAGGGACTTCATCATGCCCTTCATAAAAGTCTTTGAGATGCTTGAGCGAATCCCGCTTGCCCTCCGCGATCTCGTCAAGCTCCTCCTCCATCTGGGCGGTGAAGCCGAGGTCCACGAGGCCGTCGAAATGGCCTTCCAGAAGATCGATGACCGCAAACGCTGTGAACGTCGGAATCAGCTCGTTCTTTCTCTTGAAGATGTAGCCGCGGTCCTGGATCGTTCCCATGATCGAGGCATAGGTGGATGGGCGGCCAACGCCTTCGGCTTCGAGCGTTCGGATCAAGGTCGCTTCCGTATAGCGTGCAGGCGGTTTTGTGGCGTGCGTGGTCGCGTCCACTTTGTTGGCCTGAAGAGTCTCGCCGACCGAAGTCTTCGGGAGGATGGTCTCCCTGTCGCCGAGCTCCGCGTCGGGTTCGTCTGAGCCCTCAACGTAGGCTCTGAGGAATCCGGGGAAGATGATCGACTTGCCGGAGGCGCCAAAAGTGAGGAGCTTGTCGGTGTCCTGGACCTGGACTTCAACTCTGGTCCGCTCGACTCGCGCGGGCTGCATTTGGCAAGCGATGGTTCGCTTCCAGATCAATTCATACAGCTTGGCCTGGTCATCTGACAGCTGGCTTCGCGCTGCCTGAGGCAGTCTGCTCAGCTCTGTCGGTCTAATCGCCTCGTGAGCTTCCTGAGCGTTCTTCGCCTTCGACTTGAAGATGCGAGGCTTGCTCGGCAGGTAGTCGGCGCCGTACTGGGCAGCGATGACCTCGCGGGCCTGGTTCAAGGCGCGACTGGCAAGAGTCAAGCTGTCGGTTCTCATATATGTGATGAGACCGGTGCGCTCTCCACCGACATCGATGCCTTCGTAGAGCTGCTGAGCCGTCTGCATGGTTCGCCGAGCGGTCCAGCCGAATTTTCGGTTCGCTTCCTGCTGAAGCGTGGAGGTCATGAAGGGTGCCGGCGGGTTCTCTGTCCCGGGTTTCTTGTCAACTGCGGAGACCGTCCAGGGCGTGGTCTGTTTGAGCCGGCCTGCCCAATCCTTTGCCTCGGGCTCCTTGAGCCAATAAGCAGACTTGGCCGAAAGCTGGCCTGCTGCATTGAAGCTCTGACCAGATGCAACCGCATCAGCATCGACCCGCGTCAGTTTTGCGGTGAAGGAACCATCTGCTGCCTTAAGCGCGGCCTCGATGCCTGCATAGCTGGCGACGGTGAAGTCCTTTCTTGCTCTTTCTCGCTGTACAACGAGGCGTACGGCGACACTCTGGACTCGCCCGGCACTCAGCTTTGGTGCCACTTTCTTCCAGAGAAGAGGAGAGAGCGTGTAGCCGTAGAGCCTGTCGAGAATGCGGCGCGTCTCCTGAGCCTTGACCAGATCTTCGTCGAGGTCGCGTGGATTTGCGAGGGCCTCTTCGATCGCTTCTGGAGTGATTTCGTGGAAGACGATGCGCTGGATGACGGTCGATTTCTTCGGCTTGAGGAGCTGCAGAATGTGCCAGGAGATCGATTCGCCTTCGCGATCTTCGTCAGTTGCGAGCAGGATCTTGTCCGCACCTTTAGCGGCGGCGCGAAGCGCTGCCACGTGCCGGCTCTTGTCAGAGCTGACCACATAGATCGGTTCGTAATCGGCTGTGACGTTGACGCCGAGTCGGGCCCATTTCTCCTTGCGGATGGCCTCAGGAATCTGATCGCTCTTTTCCGGGAGGTCCCGGACATGGCCATAGCTGGCCAGCACTTCGCAGCTGCTGTCCAAGAACCTGCTGATTGTCTTTGCTTTCGCAGGTGACTCGACTATGACAAGCGTCTTCCCCATGGTAAATGGCCGGCGAACTCCTCGCCGCGGGAGATTCTTCCAGGTATCCAGACGGACCACTCGGGCCCCAATAGGTCCATCCGAAAAGCCGAAAGGCGAGAATCGCTGAAACATTGAGACTGCTGGAAGAGTCAGAAAGTTCATCAGGGAGAATCAACCTTCGGTTAAATGAAAAAGCTCGTCCTGTTCCTGGCTCTTGTCCTGTCAGCGGTCCCAGCGATCGCGGAGGAAGAGTGGCTCGGAATCTATCTCCAGGGTCAGAAGATCGGCTGGACACACACCGTCGTGACCGAAGATGCCACCACGGGCGAGTCCCGATCCGAATCTGCATCAGAAATGCACGCGCTCATGCTGGGGCAGCGCATCGATATGGTCATCACGAGCCTCTCACGGTTCACGAAGGATGGGCGATTACTAAGACACAGATTCCACATGGAGAGCGGCGGTCGGACCCTCAAGGTCAGCGCCGAATTTGGGGAGACTGAAATCGAAGTTGAAGCGGACGCTCAGGGTGAGGTCACTGAAAAGACGATCCAGATTCCAGAGGGTGCTCTCATCGTTGACGACCCCACTCAGTATCTGGCAAGTGGACTGACCACGGAAGCTGACAACCTCTACGCATTCGATGCTCAGTCCCTCAGCCTCATCAAGTTTGAGGCCCACATAGAAGAGGGGATCAGGGTCGAGATGGCCGACGGCAAGATTGCGACGAAGAAGATTGTCATTGACGATCCCCGCGCTCCGACAACCGTTTTCTTGGACGCTGATGGCGAGATGCTGAAGTCTGTCGGCCCTCTCGGAATGGAGATGATCCCTGAGCCGATGGAGAAGGCGATGTCTCTTCCAGACGGCCCCGTTCAGGTCGATATCGCTGACGCTTCCTCGATCAAGCCAGATGTCCCTATAGAAGATGTCCGCACCCGGAAAAACCTCCGATTGCGTGTCACCGGAGTAGACCTGAGTCATCTCCCCAGCGGTTCACACCAGACCGTCACTCAAGACGGAGATGGCTGGATCGTAGAGCTCCATCCTGTTGACCCCAGGGAAGTCAAAGCACCCGGGGAACCGAGCGCTGAGCAGCCCAAGGAGTGGGTTGAGCCGGACTTTCGTGTTCCATGTGACGCAGCAGAATTCCAGGCATTAGCGAAAAAACTAGTGAACGAAACAGATGATCCGCTCGTCGCGGCTGAAGCGGTGCGGATGTTTGTTCACCGGAAAATCCGGGCGAACGCCGGCATCGCGGTGATGCGTGACGCATCAGAAATCCTCGAAACCGAAGAGGGTGTCTGTCGTGATCATGCGGTGGTGATGGCCTCAGTTTTGAGGGCGGCAGAGATTCCTACTCGTCTCGTGTCTGGCTTGGTCTATCAGGGTGACCGGTTCTTTTATCACGCTTGGATTGAGGTTTGGAACGGTGAAATCTGGGTAGGGTTTGATTCAACACGATTTTCGGGGAAACTGACGGTGGGGCATATAAAAACTGCGCAAGGGTCTGTTGCGGATGCCTTCTCACATTTCCTTCTAGATGGTGCAAAAATAGAAGTGCTCAATGAGCAGGACGGATGAGGTTCAGGCAACCGCTTCGGAGGCGACTCCGATGCGGCGGAAGCTTTCTACTTCTAAGAAAGCGATAAAGAGCAGAGCGCGCAAGCGCGCCACGCTGTTTATGGCCGTGTCCGCGTCTGTCTGCGGCATCGCTGGCGCGATTTTCCTGCCCGAGGCATTGCAGCAGCTCTCAGCCCTTCCGTGGTTTAGGGTGCCCGGCAGCGATGGGGCTAGCATCGAGTACACCAAGTACTGGTTTGCTCGGCCAGCAATGGCATTGCTTGGTCTTATTGCCGGTGCCGGCGTCGGTCGGTTTTTGCAGCAGGTCTTCGCCAAGCTATTCGGCAGCTGGGATCGGATGCACATCGGCGACAAAGTCGATCTGTTCCTCGGCATCTTCCTGGGCATCGTCGCCTCCCTCCCGCTGCTGTTTGTTTTCCAAGGTCTTGGCAACACGTTGGGGCCGCTTCTCACGTTCACTCTTACGGTTGGATTCTCAGCCGTCTCGGTCTACGTTCTAAAGTCGATCAGCGAGATCCTGCCTTGGCACAAGACCGCCGGTCTTGCGCACTCCACCGGCATCAAGGTGCTGGACACGAACGTTTTAATTGACGGCAGGCTCTTCGATATCATTCGAACCGGCTTCCTTGAAGGCGAGCTCTATGTCCCCAAGTTTGTTCTTCTGGAGCTGCAGCATATCGCCGATTCAGCCGACAGCCAGCGAAGGCAGCGCGGCCGAAGAGGCCTCGATGTTCTTCGCCTCATGCAGGCGGATTTCCACGTTGAAGTCGGCATCTACGACAAGTTCGCTCCAGACGAGAAAGAGGAAGTCGATTCCCGCCTCGTCAGATTGGCCAAGGCCGTAGGCGGCGAACTGGTCAGCAATGATTTCAACCTGAATCGTGTCGCGAAGATCCAGGATGTTCCTGTTCTAAACGTCAACGACTTGGCCCTCGCTCTCCGGT
>JALGYA010000107.1 GCA_029824475.1 Fimbriimonadia bacterium
TGGATCAGTGCTCGGTCTCGCCTGCATTTGCTTTGCCACTGGATGCACGTCTTCGGGCGGAAATGCATCGGAGATAGGTGAAGGTACGGTCGAGCCCCCAGCACCGATTGGCGCTCCAGGAGAACAGCCGCCTGCTGGCGGTGGTTTGCAAACTTCGGGTCCTGACCCGAACGTCGGCTACAATCCGACTGGCGGCGGCGGAGTCGGATCTAGGTCGAAGAGATAGTCTCGCTCCGATAACAAGCCGTTGCGTCTCGTGGCGGCGATAAGCCTCATCCCTTTATGGGATGAGGCTTATCACTTTTTACTGGAGGCCGGATTCCCTCAACTCGGGATCAGCACAGCCTGCTATTTCCGCAGAATCTCATGATGCCGGGCCCGATAGGGCACAATCAAAATGTAGTTTCCGGTATAAATGGTGCTGTTTGGTCTGGCTTGCGTGAGCCGACTTTTTTCCTTGAGAAGAACTCCGTCCTAATCTATCTGTTTGTCCAGGTGAAATCCACCTGATCACGCGACCGACTAGATGTTTTTGGAGTTCAGTTCTCATGAAAAAAGCATTCACGCTTATCGAGCTGCTCGTTGTCATCGCGATCATCGCGATCCTTGCAGCTATTCTCTTCCCCGTCTTCGCTCAGGCCAAGGTTGCAGCCAAAGGTGCAGCAAGCACCAGCAATGCGAAGCAGATCGTCCTTGCATCGCTGATGTACGCGGCGGACTACAATGACCAGCCGCCCGTGGTCGGCGTCACCGATGCCTTCGATGCCCCAGGCTGGAACATCAAGCCCTGGAGCTACAACATGCTGCCGTATATGAAAACGGCAAACCTGTTCCAAGACCCCCTGACGACGCCTTACAAGCACAATCAGGCTTGGAGTGACAACGACGGCTTCTCCTACAACACTCAGTACGCCTACGCCTGGCAGATTCACTCACCCGGCCTCTACTATGGCGGTCCGTACATCAACTGGAAGACGATCAGTCAGACTGAACTCGGCAGCCCTGCAGAGACAGTCATGTTCTTCACCAAGCGGCGCAACGATGTCGGCAGCAATTCGTGGTGGGGCTCAACATTCGGAGTGCAGCTGAGGAACACGGCCGGTGTGCCTGTCTGCGAAAACGGAGCGTACACGCACCAGACGCCACAGAGCCTCTGCGGACCCGGGGTCACAGGCTGGGGCATCGGCGGTCATGCGGGAACCTTCACAAACGAAGAAGGCTATAACACTGCAGGCTTTGCTTATCGCAAGGCTGGCAAGGGCGTCGTGGGCTATGCAGATGGCCACGTAAACATCATCGGACCAGGCCAGCTCGCAGCAGGCACAAACTGGACCCCGCTGATCGAGTGGGAAGACGTCACTCAAATAGACCTCGAAGCCTACATGTGGGACATCCTTTAATGGTCAGTCGAATCTCATGCCTGGCACTGTCGATCTTCTGCCTCAGTCTGGTCGGCTGCTCAACAGGGGAATCTGCCTCGGCTGTTGTTCCATCTGCGCAAGAGTCCACGCCGGTTGCGCCAGTTGGGAGTCCTTCAGGCGACTTCTCAGGTGGAGGCCTGATCGCCTCTGACGATGACTTGGAAGCCGGTGAATATCGGCAGTCCGGCAGCGGCCGAACTGGCTCCAGTGCTAAGTAAAGAGTCTGCCTGACAAGAAGAGCCTTCACCAATTCTGGTGAGGGCTCTGCTTATCTGCTGGCCGATTCAGATCAGCGAGGCATTTCAGGCACATGCACGTTCCTAAAGCAGAGCGTGCCGCTCCGGGCCTGGGGCTCAATCTGACCAGAACTCATTGATCCTCAAATGACTCACAGCACCAAATCCGGTCATCCAAGAGCTGGGCGACGATATCCACCAGTTGAGCTCGGCGCACCAAAATCGGCGACAAAAAAGCCATCGTTGAAAACACTCGGCACATGGCCATGAGCTGAGCGTCCGAGTAGTTCTCTCGCATTAAGTCCAGTCGGCTCCGGCCGACTGGAGACTCGTCAATGAGATCGTCGTTGTACCAAATTCCAAGATCTCTAAGTTCAAGGCGATCCCAGTTCTCGTGTGCTGTGATCAGAATCGTGGGAAGGAGCCAGATCCAAGCTGAATCGTCGAGAACGAAGGGGCCTGTGCAAAGAACCCTATCAGGAGAGAACTGTTCATAGGTCGCTGACCTGAATGTTTCGCACCAATCCCGCTCAGCCTTATCTTCAATTCGATTATTGAACCGAAGCCGTCGATAACGCGCACTGGTCGCGCGACGAAGATTTGCGATCGCGCAATCCTCGAATTCCCATTTCAGCTCCTCAATCGCCGTCAAGCTCATCCGAGCTCTCTCCCAGCCTACAGTTCCCGCAAGTAGATATTTCGGAAATAGAGCGTGTTGCCATGGTTCTGGAGCTCGATCTGGCCGGTCGAGTAGATCGGCTTGTTCCGCTCCCAATAGTTCTCCATCACGACCTTGTCAGCAACCAGTTTTCCGTTCAATTTGATCGTCACTCGGTCGCCAACCATCTTTATGTAGAACGTGTTCCATGAGCCGATCGGGTAGTCCGCGAAGACCAGCGGCTGCGAGGGATTTTTCTGGTTGTTATAGAGCCCTCCTGAGCCGATCACGTCGTCCCAGATCTGAACTTGAGGAGCGCCGCGCAGGTAGATGCCGCTGTCGCCGTTCTCTTTGATCTTCCAGTCGACATACATCTCAAAGTCGCCGTAGTCCTTGACCGTGCAGAGGCTCTGGCCTTTGCCATCGAATACGAGCACGCCATCCACGACCTTCCAGTGAGTGCGCATCGATTCATCCGCAGCGGCCTGTTTCTTGGCGAGCTCTTCCTTGCCCATCACTGCGCGGGTCTTGGGGTTCTCGACAAGGCCTTTCCAGCCGTCGAGGTTCTTCCCATTAAAGAGAGCCTTGAATCCTTCCGGAGGAGTCGGCTGCGACTGGACGGGCGCAGCGAGGACGACTGCCAAAGCGAGTGCGGTCATTGGTTCTATTCTGACCTGATCCAGCTTCGAAGGTCAGCAGCATCTGCTGCCCAGAAATCAAAAAAACCACCGACCTGGCCACGAATCGGTCCCAACGACCAAATCTCACCCACCCATTGCGGCCGCCATGCACGCTTTAAACCGAGAATGTGAGGTCTTGGCATCTCTTCTCCGCCAGGAATCGACCCTCCTCCTCGAAGGAGGATCTTGCGGCCAATCAACTCCTCTCTTAGTGCCAAGAGTTCTTGGTCGATGACGAGTGGGTGTAAGCCGGGATGAGCAAAGAGGCTTCTGCGAGAATTCAACCGCAGCTTCTCCTGGTTGAAGGAGTCAAATAGGTAGGTGCTCGATCCATCCGATTCATGGAAAACTGAGAGAAGATTGACTTGAGAGTGATAGTAGCTGCGCTCCATATTCGTCTCTCCAGATAGATCCTCAAATCTTGGGTACTCGACACCTGGCCCCAAGATTAGGAATTTCTGCCCGGTCCTCTCTAGAGGATATGACTCGACCAGCGGCGGCACAGCTACCGTCACCGGACCAAATGATGTCCACTTGCCCTCTTGAGAGAGCGAGTCGATCACCTTAATATCCATCGTCCATCGTCCGGCTGGCACGAGGTCACGCCGATCGAGGCTCACGGGCACCGTGACAGTGACCCCCTTCTCGCCGACAACACGCTTGGACGTCCACTGATCCGTGCTTTCAAACGTCACGGCCTTCTCGCCCATCTTCAAGCTCCCATTGAGGGATTGCCAAGCCATCTCATCGACAGGTCCCTCTGCCCAGGGGATCTCCATTTTGAAGCCCCAGCCATTGTCTTCCGGCACGATCCGAGGCGCATCAGCGCTCATCGAGAGGATCGCAGCCCCCAAAACCGCACACCACATCCTATTCAGTCAGACGTCTGACATTTTCCGGCGATACGCACTTTTCGGACCAAGCGAAAGGTGCAAATTGCCCTCCGCTGCGACAAGCGATGGAAGCGAAACGTATACTGCTACAAGGCCCCTTAGGGGACCAGCGGTATGAAACGAATTCTCTACTTTGTCGTCTCCAACATTTTGATCCTGGCGATGATCTCGATCATCGTCAATGTTTTTGGGCTCAATCCCTACCTTGCGGATGGCGGGCTGAACCTCACAAGCCTTCTCATCTTCTCGGCGATTATCGGCTTTGGCGGAGCGTTCCTCTCCTTGGGCATCTCGAAGTGGATGGCCAAGAAGTTCATGGGCGTCCGCGTCATCGACGAGAGTCGAGGGCTGACCGGCGACGCCAAGCGGCTTGTCGATCGAGTTCACGAATACTCGCGAACGGCCGGGCTGACGAAGATGCCAGAGGTCGGAATCTATGACTCTCCTGAGGTTAATGCTTTTGCAACGGGCCCCAGCCGGAACAACTCCCTGGTGGCAGTTTCAACTGGGCTGCTCCAGGCTATGGACTCAGATTCAGTAGATGGAGTCCTTGCACATGAGGTCGCCCACATCGCGAACGGCGACATGGTCACGATGACCCTGCTGCAGGGCATCGTGAATACGTTTGTGATCTTCCTGGCCAGGGTCGCTGCGTGGATCGTCGGCAGCTTTTTCAACGAAGATCTGGGCTATTTCGCTCAGTTCATGCTGATCATGGCCTTCCAACTCGTCTTCTCAATCCTGGGCGGAATTGTTGTGATGGGCTTCTCCCGACACCGTGAGTTCAAAGCGGATGAATGGGCAGCCAAGTACGCTGGCAAGGAGAAAATGATCCAGGCATTGGAGAGCCTTAAGCAGACCAAGGACTTGGTTTCAAGAGGTGAGCCTGCACTGCAGACGCTGAAGATCAGCGGAGGCAGGCAAGGGCTGCTGAAGCTGTGGGCCAGCCATCCAGATCTCGATGACCGCATCACGCGCCTGCAGTCTTCCTGAGACCGCCCCTTAATATATAAGGTGTAAATCTGGGCTGATCCTCTGTGGGATCAGCCCCATTTGCTTCGGCAGGCAGGTGTAAAATGCCGACCGTGAGCGACCTCATCCAGCTGGGCAGCCGGAACGACCGACCGAAGCGGCCAGAGCCTGCTGATCTTCAACTTAAGTTCAGCGACAAGGCAGTCGCTCAGCTCGACAGCCTGCGCGGCCACTATCCGGAAGAGAAGGCCTGCGTTTTGCCCGGCCTTTGGATTGCTCAGCGCGAATACGACGGAACGCTCTCCCCTGAAGCCATCGCCGAAGTGGCTCATCGACTCAACCGCAGTTTTGCTGAGGTTGAAGGTGTCGCTACTTTCTACTCGATGTACAACACCGGGCATGCGCCTGGCAAACACGTCATCGAAGTCTGCACTTGCCTGAGCTGCCACATGTGCGGCGCCTACCGGGTGGCGGACTCTCTCAAGGAGAAGCTCGGCATCGAATTTGGCGAGACGACTGAGGATGGTCTGTTCACTCTCCACGAGGTGGAATGCCTCAACGCATGCGACCGCGCGCCGCTGATTCAGGTCGGCGACGAGTACATCGGACCGGTCACTGAAGCGGATGTTGACAAGCTGCTGACAGACCTCAAGAGCCGCCCGGAAAGGTCAAGCGTGCAGATTTCGGACGAGATTGTTAAGGTCCACCTTCAAGCTGACGAAGCTTAAATGTGGAAAACTTTTCCAGATTTCGCTTGGACCTAGTCCATGGCCCTACAGGTATAATCGGGCCTGTTGGAGTGATTCATGCGCAAAAGAGCGTTTACATTGATTGAATTGCTGGTCGTCATCGCGATCATCGCAATTCTTGCAGCAATTCTGTTCCCTGTCTTTGCCCAGGCCAAGGTGGCCGCTAAGAAGGTCTCGACTCTGTCGAACTTCAAGCAGATGGGTACAGCCATTCATATCTACTCAGCGGACAACGCTGACCTGTTCCCCAAGAGCCACGGCACCAACGAAGCAGCTAACACTGATCGCTGGAACTACTGGCATCGCGTCCCCCAGGGATGGAACCCCGACAGCATCACTGCTCTTCCTCAGCGAATGGCAGAAGATGGTCAGTTCTGGGCCAACTCAGTCTTCCCGTATTCGAAGAATGTTGACATCTATCAGCAGTCCGGCATCGCTATGCGACAGCTGAACACTGATTACTCGACAGCCACAAAGGCTCGAGGCAAGATGGGCATGAGCTTCAACGGAATGCTTCACACATGGAGCCTCACCGCTGTTGCACGACCTTCCAGACTTCCTCTCCTTTGGCCCGGCATGTTCAAGCAGAACGTTGACGGATTCGCTCTTTCGAGCCCCGTTCTTCGCTGCACAGGCACCGGTCCTTGCCGCTTCACCGACAACGCAATGCCTCAGGGCAACGCTTCAAACGTTGGCTACGGCTACGTTTGGTGGGGCTTCGGTGGTGGATACACCACAGCTTGGATCTACAACAAGGGTCTGCACTTCTCCTCGACTGATACTTCAGCTCGATTCGTGACGATCAACATGCCGATGTGGCCGACTGCAACGATGACTAATACTCATCCGTGGTCAGCTTTCGACCCGAACGACGTTCCCGGATCACCCTACTGGATGACCGACTGCGTTGCTCCTAACGTCGACAAGTCGAACGTCAACGTCTACTACCCTGGCTTCTTCCGACCTGACTCTGAATTCAACTACACTGAATACAGCTGCGACATCGGATACGACTAGGCTTGGTGAGATTGTTGAAGAAGAACATTCTACTGGTCATGTCTGCAGTCTTCGGGCTGATGGTTTTGGCAGGTTGCGGCGATCCGAAAGGTGAAGTCCTCGACCCGCAGGATCAGACAGCGCAGAGTGAAGAGCAGATGAACCAAGGCAGCACGAAGGCGATGACGCCGACCCTCGGGATCGGCGAAGAAGACTGAACGCAGCCTTAACGACAGGAACGGGTTCAACTGAAAAGTTGAACCCGTTCTGCATTTAAGAGGAGCCTTTTTTCATGCGGATGTGACGATCCGCCGATCCTGGCGTAGAAAGGACCGGCCGAGTCCGAACGAAAACTATTCACCAGGCAGGCCGGTGATCGTGCAGGTGCACGTCGTTGGCAGAATTTTTCGTTCAGTAGTGGTTTGGATAAGGCGGGATTGATCATGAACAAGACATTTGTAATTGTTGCAGCAGCCCTGGGGCTGCTGATTCTCGCAGGATGTGGAGAGCCGACTGGTGAAGTTCTCGACGTCAGCAACGACCCACCGGTGACTGCACAGTCACTAGACGACCATCAAGGCAGCAAGAAGGCCCCGACCCCGACTCTGGGCATCGGCGAAGAGGACTGACTGCGGTTTACATAGGCACATGGAGGCTCTGCTAAAAAGCGGAGCCTCTTCACTTTAAGAATGGCCCAAAAGGGCGGAAGTGCCGTTGCATACAGCGCTCCCGATTTGGACGTGGGCCAACCTCCCTCACAGACCGAATCTGCGGAGTAGAATAGCGCCAGCATGGCTGAGCACAAGCTTCTCCTCAAGCACGCCGACGACAAGGCGTACGCAACCCTCCAGGGCTATCAAGCCAAGGGGGGATATGAGGGTCTGAAGAAGGCCATGGCGATGTCCCGCGAGGAAGTGATCGGCGAGGTCAAAACCTCCGGTCTTCGAGGTCGCGGCGGCGCAGGCTTCCCCACGTGGATCAAGTGGAGCGGCATCCCCAAAGAGAAGACCGACATGCACGTCCTGATCTGCAACGCAGACGAAGGCGAGCCCGGCACTTTCAAAGACAAACAGCTGATGGAGGACACCCCCTTCCTGGTTGTCGAAGGGATGACGATTGCGGCTCACGCCTGTCAGGCGGACGTTGGATACATCTATATCCGCGGCGAATTTGTTGACGCGGCACGCAGCCTGCGAAAAGCGATTGACGAGGCCTACGCGGCAAACCTGCTCGGCAAGAATATCCAGGGTTCTGGCCTCGACTTTGATCTTCATATCCACATGGGCGCTGGCGCCTACGAGTGCGGTGAAGAGTCAGCCCTGATGAGCTCACTGATGGGCGAGCGCGGCATGCCCCGGCTCAAATTCCCGCACGCTCCCTTCCCCACCGTTAGCGGCATCTGGGAGAAGCCGACTATCATCAACAACGTTGAGTCGTACGCGGCAGCCGTGCCGATCCTTCAGGATGGCGGCGAAGCATACGCCAAGCTCGGCGCATCAACCCAGCGCAGCACCGGCACCAAGCTCTTTTCTGTCAGCGGACATGTAAACAAGCCTGGCAACTACGAGATTGAGTTCGGCACTTCTTTGATGGAGCTGCTCGACCTGGCTGGTGGGATTAAAGGCGGCAAGCTGAAGGCCTGCGTGCCTGGCGGCAGTTCAGTACCGATCATCAACGCAGATTCCTGTGAGAAGGCGATTATCGGCTACGAGGAGATGGGCGATGTTGGATCGATGGTCGGCTCCGGCGCGGCGATGTTCCTCAACGAGCACTCCTGTATCGTGAGCTTCATCTGGCGAACCGCTCAGTTCTACGCACACGAAAGCTGCGGCAAGTGCACACCGTGCCGCGAGGGCACGAAGTGGATGCTCAAGATTCTTGAGCGGATCATGAAGGGCGGCGGCGAAGCCGGCGACATGGAGCTGCTGATGCAGATCACCGAGCAGATCGATGGACGGTCGTTCTGTGGCCTGGGCGACGCGGCTGCATGGCCTGTCGCCGCGGCGCTCAAGGTCTTCCCTGAAGAGTTCGAGTACTTCATCAAGAATGGCCGGTCCATGGTCGATTCTGAAGAGGCTCGTGCCTTGGCCCCGAAGTGGGCTCAAGCTGTTTCTGTTTAGGACTCTGATTTATCGGAGCTACAATAGAGGCATGAAAGCTGCCGCTCTTCGCGTAGCTGTCGCTGCTGGCGTTGCCTCAATGGCTCTCGCCGCCGTGGCACAAGAAGCACCTAAGAAGGTCACTGACATCCAGGGCAAGCCGATGGTCGACTTTACGATGACCACCTTGGACGGCAAGACCCTCACCAACAAAGATTTGATGGGCAAGACGACCATCATCGACTTCTGGGCCACCTGGTGTGGACCCTGCATCGCAGCAGCTCCCAAGCTGGACGCCATCTACAAAGAGTACAAGGACCAGGGCCTCCAGGTCATCGGCGCAAACGGCTTTGAGCGCGGCGATGCACGAGAGAACGTTCAGAAGTATCTGGACTCCAAGAAGGATCACCCCCTGACCTACACGATGACCTTAGGCAATGATGAATTGGCCAAGGGCCTTGGCGTGACAGGCATTCCCACCTTCCTGGTGATCAACGCTGAAGGCGTTGTTGATTTCGTCGGCGTTGGCTTCAATGAAGACAAGATCCGAGAGGCAACAACGACTGCACTCGCGTTCGCCAAGACTGCCAAGAAGCCGATCAAAGGCACCAAGGCAGCGACGGCCACCAAAGCCACGAAGCTGATCAAGCCGAAGGCTCCAACGACACCCCAGCCTAAGATTGACCGCGAGGCAGTGTATGCGCTCAAGGGCAAGGATTTCCCGAAGATGAACATGAAATTGCTGAGCGACAAGTCGTTCACGAATGCAGACTTGAAAGGCAAAGTCACGGTCATCGATTTCTGGGCAACATGGTGCGGACCCTGCAAGGCGGCTGCTCCTAAACTCCAGGCAATGTTCGACGAGATGAAGGGCCAGGGCCTGCAGATCGTGGGCGCGAATGCCGGCGAGCGAGGCGAAGGCGGCAAGCGGATCCAGACCAAGGACAACGCAGTTGACTACGTGAAGGAGCACGGCTACACCTACACCTTCACTTACGCCAACGACCAGCTTTTC
>JALGYA010000316.1 GCA_029824475.1 Fimbriimonadia bacterium
GCCGAGTGAAGTTAACCCAGTTGGAATCCGGGAGTCGGCCAGCAGGATCTTCCAGAGTCGGCGCGCCCATCGCACGAGCCAGTTCATGCATGGCTAGCAGCGAAGCCGAATAGGTCTTGGTCGCAGCAATGGACTCCTCCGCTCCGGTCTCCAAAATGAGCGAGTGATCAGATGATTGAACTAGCCTGGAGTCGGGAGTATTCGTGACTGCCAGAGTATCGTGCCCCAAATCCTTCATCGTCTTCAGCACGTCGGAAACGTCTGGAGCCGCGCCGCTCTGTGAAATCCCAACAGCCAGCGTCTTTGGATATTTCAACTTCGTGCCGTACTTCGTGACCACAGATGGAGCCGCAATCACGACCGGCAGACCGAGGCCAACCTCGATCAAATATCGCCCAAACAGAGCCGAGTGGAACGAAGATCCTCGTGCTGCCAGCAGCACCATGTCGTAGCTGCCGCCATCAACAACCTGCTTCAACTCCGAAAAATATCGCGAAGCATTCCCGGCGAGCACACTCGGCTGCTCTGCCATTTCCCGTTCCATCAACACACCCAGCTGACCCATTGCGCCCCAAGTATGGCCTGACGTGGCCAAAGTGCGTTATCCTATCGGGAAGACACAGGCCCTTCGATGCCCCTAGGCACCGATAGGCGTCTTGGTATTGAAGCAATGATCGCTCTCACAGTTTTGACCGCCGCCCTCGCAATGGGGCAGGCGCAGGATACAAAGACCTTCAAGGACGACGAGCTCGGGCTCTCATTCCAGTACCCGGCTGCCTGGTCGTTCCGGCAGGAGCGGCTCTACTCAGTCTTCGATATCCCCCTCAGCACAGGTTCAGCCGCCGAGTGCCGGATCATCCACACGAACTTCCGGCAGGAACGCCAGGTGTGGCAGGACATCCAGAAGGAGATCGCGATCTCCATGGAGCGCCGTGTAGACAGCCAATGGCAGGAGATCATCCTCGGCGTACCGCTGCTGATGACTCGCCTCGGCCATTCCCAAGCCGGTGCCGACAAGGTCACGCTGGTCGGCCTGCTCTACTCAAGCTCTGCTCAAAAGCTCAATTTCCGTCTCACCAGTTCGGTTGTCGATGCGCCCGAGGCAGAGAAGGCCTGGAGAGACGCACTGAATTCGCTGCGCACAACCGACGGTCAGCTCCCCCAAACGCAGGACCCCAACAGTACAGACCAAGGCTCAACGGATGCCGGAGCCGCCGAAGAGCCGGAGGACAAAGGCAGCCTCACTCTCTCCCCAAAATCCAAAGCCCCCGTCCAAAAGAAGAAAGGCTCGGAAGTCTGGACTGCTTTCCTCGACAGCAAGCCCCTCAGCATCTATGCACCGAAAGACTGGAGTTTTGAGAAGGTGGACAAAGGCTGGGCGATCACTCACAGCAAGGTGAGCGGCAAGCTCCTGATGTCTATTCACGCTGGAACGGACGCCGACGCGAAGTCATCGGTCCTGAAGGCATCTGTCGCCTCAGCTTCTCGGTTCAAATCGATCTCAGTCCGCAGTGAGCCGCGGCCACGCAACACGAAGGCGGGCGCGATCCACCACTCCATCTCCCGCCGAGGATCAAGCGATGTCGGTCCTCTCGCCCTGGACCATATCACTGGATGGCGCGACGGCATCTATTGGAGAATCGACTACGAAGGCGCAGATACTGCTAAGGATGACGTGAGGCAGATCACCAAGCTCATCGATCTGTTGTCAGTCGAGCCTCCCCAATGATCGCGGTCTTCAGCACCTCATGCCCGTGGGCTTCCGTCGCGCTTTTCAGCACGACCGGAGAACTGCTGGCATCGCACAAACGCCTGGCTCCACGAGCCGGCGGCCATGCCTGCTGCGAGATGCTGGAGACACTGCTTTCTGAAGTTGAAAGCGAACTATCCAAAATCACGCTCTTCGTCGCAGATGGCGGCCCCGGCAGCTTCACGGGCTGCAAGACAGCGGTGACTCTGGCCAAGACGTTCGCCTTCGCGAACAAGACCGAATGCGCCCTCGTGACAGCCTTCGACCTCATCGATCCTGCAGGCCCAGCCGCGATCCCTTCGCGAAAGACGGAGGCGCTTTTGCGCCTTCCTGGTGAGGAGCCCTCAGTGGTGCCCGTCGATCAGGCGATGGCGGCAAAGGGCTACGGGCATGATCGCTCTGATGAGGTCTTTCCTCTTGCAGAAAACGCCGGCCCGCTGATCCCGTCGCTCAAGAGAGTCAGCGCTCATGAGCTGCTCCCTTACTACGTTTTGGAGCCGAGCATCAGCAAGCCGAAACGGCCGCTGATTATGGGGAGCAGCGATGCCTGATATCCGCGACATCATCCCCGAAGCACGGCAAAATGTGCCGCTGAACAGATGGTGCACTCTCAGGGCTGGCGGCCCCGCGAAATGGCTGGCTGAGGCCC
>JALGYA010000317.1 GCA_029824475.1 Fimbriimonadia bacterium
CCGCCGCTGCCCTAAGTCTTGACAATGTACTTGCTGAAGTGATGCCTGGCGAGAAGGAGCGACACATCGCGCAGCTGCAGTCGCAGGGCGAGCCCGTGATGATGGTCGGAGATGGCGTAAACGACGCTCCTAGTCTGGTCAGAGCATCCATCGGGGTTGCGATGGGAGGATTGGGATCTGAGGCTGCAATGAACGCCGCTGATGTGGTGCTGACTCAGGATTCCCTGCGCGGCATCCCCAAGGCACTCGCCCTCGCAAAGGCGTCACACAGGATTACGAGCCAGAGTCTGTTTTTTGCCCTCGGAGTGATCGCAGTCCTGGCCCTCGGCTCCTTAATCGGAGACTCTCTCTTCACTGGGCATCGAAATCTGCTTCTCCCGCTGGCTGTACTCGGCCACGAGGGATCGACCGTCTTGGTGATTCTAAACGGCCTGCGGCTGCTCCGGGGGCCCAGCGGATTCTAGTTCTGAAGCCGGATTACGGCGCGCGCAGCTTGCTGAGATGCTCATCGTAAGCTTCGAGCTGAGGATCGTTGGTCGCGATCATCCTGCGCAGCAGGACTCTCTGCAGCCGATTGAGATCATCTCGATAGTCAGGATCACCAGCCAGATTGTTCAGCGCGTCCGGGTCATTGGCATAGTTGTAAAGCTCATCCGGGACTCGGTTCACAAACAGCTTGACCCTCGCAGCGATGGCGGTATCCGTCTCTCCGGCCTTCCTCATCGCGGCGAAAGTCAAGCCGCTCTGCGACTCGTTTCTGAATTTGGTGTCTCCGCCGCCCCAACCGTTCCAGATGTAGCTCATGCCACCTGACTCGATGATCGAGCGCATCGGGAAGGGGATCCTGTTGTTGGGGTAGTTCATGGATGTGAAGACACTGTCGCGGCCCCACCCACGGCCATCAACTGGCTTGTTCTCCAGGAGCGGCAAGAATGATTCGCCGTCCGCGTCTTTGAGTGGGGCCAGACCGCAGGCCTCCAAAATCGTTGGACCAAAGTCGATGGTGCTGACCATGCGATCATCAATTCTGCGGCCAGCCTCTGTGTGCCCCGGCCACCGGATCATCAGCGGCGTCTTGGTCGAGTGGTAGTAGCAGTTCGTCTTGGCAAAGGGAACTGCTATCCCGTGATCCGACATGAAGATCACCAGTGTGTCTTCCCTGATGCCAGCATCGTCTATCGCTCGCAGGATGTTCCCCACAGATTGATCGCCCCGTCGGACGGAGGTGTAATACTGGGCGATCTCCTTTCGGACCGGCGGCAGGTCAGCCAGGAAGAGCGGAACATTGATCTCGTCGGCCGTGTAGGGGTCGTCGATTGTCGCGATTCCGGCCCACTCCTTGTTGTTCGCAATGTTGTTTATCTCGCCTTTGCTGCCCGCGAACGGGCGGTGAGGATCCGTGACGTTGATGTTGAGATAGAGCGGCTTTTTGACATCTCGTGCAGCCGAGATCGCCAGCGTCGTCTCCGTATAGAACTGCTGTGGGCCGCGACCCCGCAGCGTGTGCGGAGCGGATGGGCGAATCCGGTCGAAGGCATCATCATGCCGCGAAGGGATCGTGTGGATGTCCTTGCCCACCAGCGTGTTGTGATAGCCCGCTTCCCGCAGCTTCTCTGGCAGCGTTTCGATGCCAGGCTTGATCTCATCAAAGCCGAGCGCACCACTCGAGTGCGGATACCGCCCCGTCATCATCGACGCACGGCAGGGCATGCAGATCGCGATGGCAACGTGCGCCTGGTCGAAGGCCACGCTCTCCGTGGCGAACTGATCCATGTTCGGCGTGACGCCAGGCAGATAGCAGCCGTAGGCTCCCACTGAATCCCAGTTCATGTCATCGACGGTGATCAGCACGACATTGGGTCGCGCTGCCGCGCCCTGCCCTATGGGTGAGATCAGGCCAATCGCACTCAGTAACATCAGATCGCGCCTCGCCTTGAACTAAGCAAACAGATCTGTCTTCACATCCCCGTGCACATCGGTCAGGCGGAAGTTCCTGCCTGCATACAGGTAGGTCAGCCTTTCGTGATCGATGCCCAGGAGATGCAGCATGGTTGCGTGCAGATCGTGGACGTGGACTTTGTCCTTCACAGCAAAGAACCCATAGTCATCAGTCTCGCCGTATTTGAAGCCCTTCTTGAGGCCGGCTCCCGCCATGATCGCCGTAAACGCGTGGGGGTTGTGGTCGCGGCCGTCGCCGCCTTGAGCGACTGGAGTGCGGCCAAATTCACCACAAACGAGCACCAACGTGTCATCGAGCATGCCGCGTGCTTTGAGGTCCGTGATCAGGCCGGCGATGGGCTTGTCAACCTCCATCGCATTGTTCGCATGACCCTCTCGCAGGCCGCTGTGCTGATCCCATTTATACGAGTGGGTG
>JALGYA010000108.1 GCA_029824475.1 Fimbriimonadia bacterium
CAGGCGGGGATCGTCGGGAGTTTGGGGGCTGTGTTCAGCTCGATCACCGGCAACGAGATTCACGATATTCACGTTCGGCAGCTCTTCACCGGGGCTGAAATGGCGGGGATCAAGATCCACGCTTCGATCGACATGCTGATCAGCCGGAATCACATCTACAGGACTTCTCGGGGGATCTGGCTGGACTGGATGGCTCAGGGGACGCGGGTGACGAGGAACCTGCTGCACGACAACGGGCCATCAGATGACCTGTTTGTCGAGGTGAATCACGGGCCGTTCCTGGTGGACAACAACGTGTTTTTGTCTAAGACGAGTGTTCGGGATTGGTCCGAGGGTGGGGCGTATGTTCATAACCTGTTTGCGGGTGAGATCGTGCGGCTGCCAGTGCTGGGCCGGGCAACGCCGTTTCACTCGGCTCATACGACTGAGGTGCTTGGGATCAAGAACATTGTTGGGGGCGATAATCGGTTCGTCAATAACATCTTTGTGGGCCCATCTGGTTTGGGAGCGTATGACGATGCTGAGTTGGAGGTCTTTGGTGTGGGCAACGTCTATCTGGGTGGCTCGGCCGCGTTTGGTGGCGAGGAGGATGCGGTGGTTGAGCCGGAGTTTGATTCGGGGCTGCGTGTGACTGAGAATGAAGACGGCTTCTTCCTGGAGATCATGCTGGAGAGGGCGTGGAGCGGTGCGGGTCTTGTTACCACTGAGACTCTTGGGGAGGCGATGATTCCTGGTTTGCCGTTTGTCCAGCCTGATGGCCGTCCTTATCGGATTGAGACGGATTACTTCGGTCGTGACCGGGATTCCGAGGGCCCGTTCCCGGGGCCGTTTGAGGTTTTGGCGGGCGGGCGGCAGACGCTGTGGGTCTGGCCAAACAGTTAGAATTGAGCCTCTGATGAGTCCGCATGGATTAGAATAAACCATATGAAAGGTGAGAAGAAGAGACGCTGGAAGTGGATCGTCTTGGGAACGTTGGCTTTGTGCCTTGCCAACGCCATGTTCTGGCTGACCGGTGAAGACAAGCATTACATTGAGGCCGCGAAAGGCTTGGAGGCGGCGAGGCTGGAGGCTGGAAGTGTGTTTGGCACGCTCAGTTTCGAGGAGTATCGGGAGGAGCAGGGGTACAAGTTGGGGGATGATCGTGCCCAGTGGGACGCCCTTGCTCGCTCGATTCCTGAAGACATTGACTATCTGGGCAGCGATGGCTGGGATTCACCGCAGGCTGATTTCTCCGCCAGAGTGCAAGAGCATAGGGACTGGTTTCTTGGGGCTGCCGAGCAGGCGACCCCACTCAAGTTCTACTTCAGGGAGTTTGACGACCAAATTGAAGGTCAGCTCATGCCCTATCAGTGCACTGTCGACTTGATTCGAGCATTGCGTATTGGCATAAACGGCGCTGCCTACACCGGCGATAAGGAGCTGATTCGGACGTGCGCTGAGACTGGGTATCTCATTGCGGCGAAGATCTCGATGGAGGTTGATCTTCTTTCACCAATCCACCAAGCGCAGCGGCAGGAGCAAATTGAGCGTGCTCTTCTAACGGCAGCGCTGCAGAATAGATCAGACGATGAGCTCTTGAACCTGGTGATCGAGCTATGCGAAACTGGGGCAAGCTTCGCCTCTCCCATTGAGGTCTTTGAGGGATATGTTAGAGGTCAGCATTCGAAGATAGAACAGCTGAGATCGCTCCCGCACAGTGCTGTGCCATCGTGGATGTTCGAGCACCGGCAATACCGGCCAGAACCGGAGAACAGGATCGAGGAATCCGCAAGACGCATCGTTGGCCGACTGAATCCGACCAGAGACTTGAGGTACTTCCGAAAAGGCAAGCGATATCCTGCCGCGCTGGAAGCAAGATATTGGGAAACAATGGTCCAGGTCAGGAAGCTGCTTGATGTCTATTCGGGAGAGACTGAATCTGGGATTCAGCAGCTTGAAGATCTAGTAATTGCGATCTCCAGCCACGATGACCCCTCATACGAATTGGCCGCTGAGATGTTCCAGCACACTACACCGTTCACCCTGATGAGTGGCGACTTGCTCTCAAAGAAGGCAAGCCTGGCTGCTGCGAAGTTGATACAACGATTTCCCAATCACGAAAATCTGCCCGACGAGCTTCCAGCCGATCTGATATTCCTGGATCCCTTCGGGAAGGGTGAAAACGTGCTGTTTCGCAAGACGGAGACAGGATTTATCATCTACGGCCTGTACACTAACGGCATTGATGACGGCTTCGAAGTGAGAAGCGGTGCTGAGAATCAGTACATCGGCAGATTCCCCACCTCCGAAGACGCCCTAGACTACGGGCTGGTTGTCAACTACGTGGTGGTCGAATCAGACGACTGACCAGCCCGTCCAGACACAGCTTCGCTGCGCTGGAAAAAAGAGAGAATTGGCTGCCCCACAGGGATTCGAACCCCGACCTACGGTACCAGAAACCGCTGTCCTGCCATTAGACGATGGGGCAGACCGGGGTTCATTATGGACCACCGGCTGCCGATGGCAAGGACCCTTGCCAGAAACAGGCGCTAGGCAGCCTGATCGTTTTGGCGCAGCAGGTTCTTAGGCTCGAAAGCACAGAGTTTGCTGTCGATTTTAAGGAGGATTCGCTGGCAGCCGGCGAAGGCGCAGAGATCGCGGAGTTCGATCATGCTTCCCAGGGCAATCTTGCTGAATTCCCAGGGAGATTCCAGCTCAACGACGAAGTCGCATCGCTCGTACTCACGTGTTCTCAGCTCGCAGCGAACTTCCTCGCTGAGGCGCTGAGCCTGGTCGGGGCCGAAATAGCCCTTGATATGAACATGGATTGCGTCGTTTGTGCCAGACCAATTCACGGAGTACATTTTCCGCTCCCGAGACTGGTGTCTCTATTGGAGGTTTTCGGCTAGGCTGACTGCAATCTTTAGCTTGCGGCTTTCTTTTTGCCTTCCGAGATGAGAACCGGGGAGACTTCTGCTGTCAAGACGCCTTTGGGAACGACGACTTTGTTGACGTCTTCCCTGCTGGGAACTTCGTACATCACTTCCAGCATGATGTCCTCCAGGATGCCGCGCAGTGCGCGTGCGCCCGTCTTGCGCTCCATCGCCTCGTGAGCGATCTCGAGCAACGCCTCTTCTTCAAATTCAAGGGCGACATCATCGAGTTCAAAGAACTTCTGGTACTGCTTGACCACAGCGTTCTTCGGTCCGGTGAGTATCTGCACGAGTGCATCTTCATCCAGCGATGCCAGACCTGCGATCACGGGGAGTCTGCCGATGAATTCCGGAATGAGTCCAAACTTGAGGAGATCCTCAGGCAGGGTGCGTGTGTAGGAGTCTGTCGACTGCTCCGACTTCGTGACCGGATCGGATCGGAAGCCCATGACGTTCTCTTTTTCGCGAAGCTTGATGATCTCGTCGAGGCCTTCAAAAGCGCCGCCGCAGATGAACAGGATGCTGCTCGTGTCGATCTGGATGTACTCCTGCTGCGGGTGCTTGCGGCCGCCCTGCGGAGGAACGTTGGCGGTTGTGCCTTCCAGAATCTTGAGGAGCGCCTGCTGGACACCTTCGCCGCTCACGTCTCGCGTGATGGAGGGGTTGTCGCTCTTGCGGGTGATCTTGTCGATCTCATCGACGTAGATGATGCCGCGTTCGCACAGCTCCTTGGCGTTGTTCGAATCCATGTGGTCGGCAGCCTGGTAGAGCTTGAGCAGGATGTTCTCGACGTCTTCACCGACATAGCCTGCCTCGGTGAGTGCTGTGGCATCCGCGATGGCGAAGGGCACCTCGAGCATTCGGGCGAGAGTCTGAGCGAGCAGAGTCTTGCCAGACCCTGTCGGGCCGATGAGGAGAATGTTGCTCTTGCCGAGCTCGACTTCGCTGTCCTCGTCGTGGCAGAGGATGCGTTTGTAGTGGTTGTAGACCGCGACTGAAAGGGATCGCTTTGCCCCATCCTGGCCGACCACGTACTGATCTAGGAATCCAACGATCTCTTTGGGGCGAGGAGCGTTGGCGAGAGGGTGCTCCTTCTCAGCTTCCGGCTCTTCGGGCTTGGGCGGTTCAACTCGTGCCGGTGCGGCAGCCTGCCCTCTGGGAACATGGCCGTCAGACTCCAGGATTTCACCGCAGACTTCGATGCAGTCGAAGCAGACGGCACCGTGCAGACCGATAATCAGCTTATCGACCTGTTCTTTCGCTTTGCCGCAGATGCAGCAGCGATCTTGAAATTCTGGAGGCATTGACATTATTGAGTTCTCTCTCTATCTTGCGCCAGGAAGGAGGACTTTGTCCACAATTCCGTAATCCTTCGACTCTTCTGCGGACATGAAGTGGTCCCGGTCACAGTCTTCGGTGACTTGTTCCACCGACTTGCCCGAGGCGTTCGCAATGATCTGCATCAGGACTGACATGTACTTATCAGCCTCCTGGACGGCGATTTTCATATCTGCAAGCTGCCCTTGCGTACCGCCAGAAACCTGATGAATCATGATCCTAGAATTCTCCAATGCAAATCTCTTGCCAGACTTGCCTCCAGCCAAAAGAACTGCGCCCATTGATGCAGCTTGACCTACACAAATGGTGGCTACGTCCGGTTTGATCATCTGCATCGTGTCGAAGATCGCAAGGCCAGCGCTGACCGATCCGCCTGGGCTGTGGATGTAGAAATCGATGTCCTTGTCAGGATCTTCCTTCTCCAGGAAGAGCAGCTGGGCGATGATCAAATTGGAAACGTAGTCATCGATCGGCGTGCCAAGAAAGACGATTCTGTCTTTTAGCAGCCTGGACCAGATGTCGTAGCTTCGCTCGCCACGGGCAGTCTGCTCAATGACAAAAGGTACGCCTGTTGCGCTGATATCCATCGGTTTGTCCTTACTATGATAACACGCCCGGTCCCCCTAGAATGTGATGGGTGACCGGGCGCCTGGGTTCAATAAGCTCAGCGATTAGCTGGGCTTGACTTCGGTAATGTCCGCGACGTCGCGGAGGTGCTGCATGACCTGGCTGTGCATCGATCGGAAGATGACCTCTTCTCTGATCGCTGCGCCGTGCTCGTCAGCAAACTTTTTAAGGTCCGCTTCTTTGATGCCATTTTCACCGGCAACATCGAGGAAGTGTCGATTGACCTCTTCGTCTGTGATCTGCATCTCTTCCTTTTCGAAGATGTGCTCGATGACAACAGCTCGCTCGACGTGGACCTTGGCTTCGTCCTTGAGGCTCTGCTCGAGGTCTTCCATGGTCATGCCCTTTTCTTTGGCGTACTCTTCGAGGCTGCTCTTGGCTTCGGCGAGTTCGGCCTGCATCTCCTGGAGGCGTCGGTCGGTCACTGACTCCCAAGTTGTGTTGGGAACGATGACGCGGCCGGTTGAGAGGATGGCGCCGAGGATCTGCTCGTTGACAGCGTCTGTTGCCGCTCGGCCTTTCGCATGCTCAAGACCGATCTTGATCTTGGCCTTCAGGTCGTCGACTGAGTCGGCGCGAAGCTTCTTGGCGAAGTCGTCGTCGATCTCTGGGAGCTCGATGCCGCTGACGTTTCGGATGGTAACGTGGCAGGCCTTGGTGGTGTCTGCCCAGTCCTTCTCCTGGAACGTGCTGGGGAAAGTGAGTTCGACAGCCTTGATCTCTTCAGCCTTCATGCCGCTGATTGCGGCGTCGAGGGCTTCGAAGGTCTGGCCGGCGATGATCATGAAGCTGCGGCCGTCTTCCTCTTCGCCGTCGAGCTTGATGTTGACGACAGCCATGTCGCCTTCCTGAATGCCTCGCTCGGTGACCGGCTGCTGCTGGCCTCCGCGCTTTCTGAGCTCTTCGAGCTGCTGCTCGATCTCTTCATCGGTGATTTCGACGGCTGGCTGCTCAGCCTTGAGTCCCTTGTAGTCCTCGATCTCGATGATCGGGCGCAGGGGAACGAGGGCTGTGAATTCGAGCTGGTTCTCCTCGCGGTTGAACTCCGTGAGGTCCATCTTGGGGTGGCCGGAGGGCGTGATGCCCTGATCGTTGACGGCCTGTTTGTAGGCGTCCTTTACGATCTCTTCTGCGGCTTGAACAGCGACCTCGCGGTCTGGGAGGTTCTGTTCGAGGATGCCGAGCGGGGCTGTGCCTGGTCGGAATCCGGGAACCCTTAGGTTCTTGCCAAGCTGCTTGATGGCCTTCTTAAATCCTTTCTCGATCTGCTCAGGTGTGCAGACGACTTTGAGTTCAATAGTGCACTCATTCAGGTCGTTTCTTTCGACCGTCATTTCAGGTGTAGTGGACGCACTCATGGTGGGGGCTCGGGAAGTGTACCAGAGGGTTCAGAAGGGCCCTCAGGCCTCGTACCAGGCCTTAGGGATTCCTGCGGCTGAGTCGATTATTGGGTTCAAATCTGTGTGTTCAAACTTGAAGCCTCGGCCCAGCGCGATCATGGGGATGACTCTGGCCCCGCCCAGCAGGAACGAGCTGTCCCATCGCAGCATCCAGCAGACGATTTTGGCCTTGAAGGCGGGGACGTGAGGCATGTTCGGTCTGCCGCATCTCTTCCTGGCTATCGCCATGAATTCTGCCATCGAGATGGGATGAGGCGAAACAGCGTTGACGGGACCCTGAATCGACTGGTCACAGGCCCAGACGATCATCCTTGTGAGGTCGTCGATGTGGATCCAGCTCATCGCCTGCTTGCCGGAGCCGAGGGTGAAGCCGAGGTAGAGCCGGATCTGTTTGGCCATCATTTTGAGGGCGCCGCCTTCAGGGGTGAGGACCACTCCTATTCTCAGGAGCGTCTTGCTTGTGCCTGGTGTGGTGAAGGACATCACCGTCGACTCTAGCTTGGCAATGGTGTCGGCGAGGAAGCCCTCGCCTTTCGGGGCGGATTCGCAGACGCTGCCGCTGGGCTGGTCGCCGTACCATCCTGTGGCGCTTGCGGTGATCCATGTCTTGGGCGGTGATTTGCAGCTGAGGATGGCTTCGCCAATCGCATTAGCTGGATCGATTCGACCCTGTAGGATTGTTTTTCTGGCCGACTTGGTCCAGGGGCGAAAGATGGACGGGCCGCAGAGGCTGATGACGGCATCCGCGCCGTCGAGCTCCTTCGCCCAGTCGCCTTGGTTTTTGCCGTCCCACTTGACTGAGCCGTTTTTGCCAGATCTCGAGAGAATGACTGTCTCCCAGCCGAGGCCTTCGAATCGCTTCACGAGGGCTCGACCGACCAGGCCAGTTCCGCCAGCAATAACCGCTTTACTCATTGCTCATCCAAGGCTTGACCAGGTCCTGGTCTACGCCGATCTGTTGAAGGATCCTGGCAACGACAGTGTCCGCAATATCCTCGAGGGTCTGCGGTCCGCTGTACCAGCCTGGGCTCGCAGGCAGAATGACAGCACCGGCTTCGGCCAGCTGGGTCATGTTTCTCAGATGAATCAGATTCCAGGGCATTTCGCGTGGGACGAGTACGAGCTTGCGGCCTTCTTTGAGGCAGACGTCGGCCGAGCGAGTCATGAGGTCGTTGGAGACGCCAGAAGCGATCCGGCCAGCCGTGCCCATGGAGCAGGGGCAGATGATCATGCCGTCGTGGTCAAATGAGCCGCTCGCGGGAGGAGTGTAGAAGCTCTTGCTGTTGAGAAGCTCGATGTTCGGGCAGTCTTTGCCGAGCCATTTCTCTGTGCTGAATTCTGATCTGCTCAGTGAGATGCCGAGTTCAGTGTTGGCCACTTGGCAGGCCTGCTCGGAGAGGATCAGATAGACCTTTTCGTAGACAGGCGCGAGCTGCTGGAGCAGCCGCTGGGCGTATATCGCGCCGCTGGCGCCTGTGATTCCGATAACTATGCGACCCGTTGACATCTTCGAGTAGTCTTACATACAGGCTCGCCGTGCCGGTGAGCCTGTCCTGCATTCATGTCCATCCGGATCCTCGATCTGCTGCCCAAGCGTCTCGATCTCCCCTTGGCGATTGGGCTGTTTCTGACGACTCTGATCGGCCTGGTTGTCAGATTGGTCTGGACGCAGCAGGTCGACACGCAGCCTGTCGCTGACTTCGCCTGGTACTTCGATCGGGCTGTGGAGCTGTCGAGAGGCATGGGCTACCACGTGGATGGAAAGGCCACAGCCTACTGGCCTGCTGGGTATCCGCTTGCGCTTGCAGCAGTGTTCAAGTTCTTTGGGGCTGGCGTTGGGGTCGCGAAGACCTTTAATCTGCTTTTGAGCCTGGCATGCGTGCCGTTGACGCAGATGCTGTCGATGCGGCTGTTCGGTTCACGGCCCGCGGCGATCTTGGCCGGACTGATCGTGGCCATTCACCCCTCGTTTGTCGCGTACAGTTCGATCCTCGCCTCTGAGCCGCTCTATACCGCGCTGGTGCTGGGCGGATGCTTGGGGCTGCTTTCCGCTGAAACTCGATGGTGGGCGTACGCCCTGTCCGGCGGTCTGCTCGGTGCTGCGGCGCTGGTGCGGCCTCAGGCGATCATCATTCCGATTCTCGTTATGGCCTGCGCGTGGCTGTACGATTCAGCAACTCAAAAGGACTTCAAGTTCTGGCGATCGCTTGGGATCGCTATGCTCGCGGCGATTGTGGTGATGTCGCCGTGGCTGATCCGTAACCAGAGTGTTTTTGGTGAGTTCGTCTTTGTCAGCACCAATGGCGGCGACAACCTGCTGATCGGGAATCACGAGGGCGCCGACGGAAGATACAAGAACCCAGATGCAGCAGGTCTGGAGAGAGCCGAAGGCATGTCTGAGCCTGCTCGTGACAAGGCTGCTCGGGCGGCCGCCTTCGCCTACATGACGGATCATCCGCTTCGGACTATCCGGCGCTGGCCCCGCAAGCTGAAGCTGACTTTCATGACCGGAACGGATGCTGCCTATTGGGGCTTTCAAAAGACTGCGGGCGAGTTGACAATTCCGGGGGCGGGAAGCGACAAGCAGCAGTTCAAGAGTTTTCGTCGCACCAGCCAGGACTTTGTGAAGTGGCTGATGTGGGCTCTTGCTTTAGGTGTAGTCACCGCATTCGCAGCAAACTGGATGAAGCGCCCAGGCGCCGCGTTTCCAGCTCTGCCAATCGTGATGATCTGCTATGCCGGAGCTTTGGGGCTGGTGTTCTTTGGGAATCCGCGATTTGCATTCCCAGTGATCCCCTTTATTGCGATGTCTGCTGCCTATGGGCCGGTGGCGATTTGGAGCGTTGTCCACCGACCCAAGAGCAATCAGTCGATAATCTCGAAGTCGACGAAGTAGACCTTCAGAATCGGGCCGGTCATCGAATCCCAGATCGAGTCTTGGAGGTCTGCGTCCAGGAGTTCGCCGTCGACCTCACGGTTTGTGGGATCGACTTCAAGGCCAGGACCCGCGCCTCGGCGGAAATTCCATGCAGCGAAGTTCATAGCGCGAGCCAAGTCACGTCGGAGGGCTCTGCGGCCTTCACCGGTTGTGATCTCGTCGGGATTCTGCTGAGACAGCACTGAGTTAACTGCGTCCCGAACCGCAGGCATCGGCCTGCCGAGGGGAGCGTTGACAGCTTTTTCCAGAACTGAAGCTCCCTGTGCTGAATGAACAGCGAGGGTCGTCGTCAGCACTCTGCCGTCAGACAAGTTGACTCGGAATGAGCCCAAGTCCTCTGTCGCACCCAATTC
>JALGYA010000109.1 GCA_029824475.1 Fimbriimonadia bacterium
TCCAAAGTGCTGTCACAGCGTCCCATTCAAGGCCTGATCGCAAATAAGTCGACCCCCTACTATGAATACAGCCTGCCGACCGAAGGCCGGGCCTTCACAAGTATGGGCCCGGCGACAATTGAGCATGACGGCTTCTCTGGCATGACTGTCTCGTCGACGTCAGGCGGAGATCTCATCGTGCGCGACCGCCTCATGCAGGGCTGGACCGCTACGATCGACGGCGAAGCCACTGAAATCAAGGCTGAGGGTCCGTTCCGGAAAGTCACGCTGCCAGAGGGTGGCGGCACCGTGGAGTTCCGCTACACACCGCCCGGCCTCCTCCGTGGCCTGCTGCTTTTTGCGCTCGGTCTCCTCGTAATTCTTGCAGCTGGTATAAGTTCGAGAATTGGTCAAAAGACAGATTCTCGCGAGAAAGAGGCATGATTTCTGCGACGTTTTGTACAATGAAGTCGCGTAAGCGATGAAGAGCGTCCTCCAGAACGGCATCGTTCAGCCTGAAGCGGATCAAAACTCCGCGAGCAAGTTGGTCGAGAGCAGATACCGGGTGATCATCTTTAACAACGACTTCAACGGCGTTGACGAGGTTGTGAGTATTCTCATGCACGCAACCAAATGCGACGTGGAGGAAGCGATGATTGAGACCTGGGAAGCACACCACTACGGAAAAGCAAATGTCCACTTTGCTTCGCGTGAAATCTGCAGCGACATGGCCGAGATCATCTCTTCGATCGGTGTCGCGACCGACGTCCAGCCGGAATGGGAGAACACAAATGAGTAGCCGCCAGTCACCAAGAGCGATGCGATGCCCCAGCATCAGGCGCCCGTATCGCGCCCAGTCGGTAAGACAGAAGGTGCTCGTTCGGGTACCGCAGGCGACCGCGCCAGTGGAAGCCCCGAAAATTCACTCAAACCCGGTGGAGGCGAAGAGTCCGCTCTGGATGGTCACCGTCTACGACAACCCTCACAACACGTACGAAGAAGTGATCTCAATCCTGATGATCGCAACTGGCTGCAATGAGGAAGAGGCTGCGATTGAAACTTGGGAAATCGACCACCTTGGACAGTCTGTCGTGCACCGAGCCAGCGAAGACACGTGCGAGGCCACTGCTTCTACGATCATGAAGATCGGAATCAGGGCAGAAGTCAGCCAAGAAGCATAGTCAGTTTTGGTTATATTTGAGTGCTATAGCCTTTTTCGGATATACTCCACACATGAGCGACGGCACGATCGCCATCTGTGCCTCAGCGGAAGTCAAGCGAAAGGCTAGTTCGGCGCCCGATTTGACTCTGCTGGGCGTAGCGTTGGACCGCATAAACCGCGGTGATGCCTCTTCAGTTTCCTCAGTGCTTGAACTCACGCCGATCGGATTTCAGGGAATCCTGAGCGATCCGGCCCCCATCCGCAGGATGCTTCTGCATCTGGAGGCTGAGAGCGGGCTGAAGCTGCGCTTTGGCATCGCCACAGGCTCAATGGCAGATGGATCAGCTGCTCTCGCTGAGGCAGAATTCACCGGAGCCTTCCCTGTCGCGCACCGAGGATTCACCGAGCCGGAGTGCCAGATCTTAAACGCCACGGCATACGCAGTCTTAGCTGGCATGCGCAAGGCGACCGTCCGTCAGCGCGAAGCCGTGGAGTCCTTCGACAGCCTGGGCAGAGAGGTGTCCGTCGCCGAGGAGATGGGCATCTCCCAGCCTGCTGTCAACAAGATGCTGAAGTCTGCAGACGGACGGAGTCTTCTCAAATCGGCAGACGCCTACGTCGGGTTTCTGAGCAGCCTGCTCACTCAACACCGCCCCGCTTGGGGCTAGATCAGGTTCAAAAGACCAGCTTCAACACCTGTTTGGCGTGCTTGACGAAGTGGACGGTCAGCTCAGACTGGATGTCCTCAGGGACATCTTCAAAGTAGTCCTTGCGGTTGTCTTCTGGAAGGAGAATCGTGGTAACGCCGGCGCGGTATGCCGCCAAGACCTTCTCCTTTACGCCGCCGATCGCCAGCACCTGGCCGGTGAGTGTCATTTCACCAGTCATCGCCGTGCGCTCCTTCATCGCCTTGTCGGTGAGAAGTGACACCAGCGCGGTCATCATCGCGATTCCTGCACTCGGGCCGTCTTTCGGGACAGCGCCGGCGGGAACGTGGACGTGAATCTCATTCTCCTCAAAGGACGAAGGATCGATCTTCAGCTGCTTCGAGTTGGATCGAATCCAGCTCATGGCGGCCGTAATCGACTCCGACATGACGTCGCCAAGCTGGCCCGTTACGATCAGGCCGCGCTTGCCGGGCATCTTGACCGACTCGATGAAGAGGACTTCACCACCCACAGGCGTCCAAGCAAGTCCGACTGAGATTCCCGGGACAATTTCTCGCTCAGAAACCACGTCATGCAGCCATCTGGGAGCACCGAGTGACTCCTGGACAAACTTCCTGCTCACCGTCAGCTTTCGCGTTCGGCCCTCTGCAAACTGGAGCGTGGCCTTGCGGGTCACACTGGCGATCTCACGGTTGAGATTTCGAACACCAGCTTCTCTGGTGTAATGCCGAATCAAGAAGCTCAGAGCGGTGTCATTGAAGGTGATCTTGCTCGGCTTGAGGCCGTGCTCTTCAACCTGTTTAGGCACCAGATGCCGCTTGGCGATTTCGAGCTTCTCGTGCTCTGTGTAGCCGCCGAGCTCGATGACCTCCATTCGGTCGCGAAGCGCAGGCGGAATGGTGTCGAGCCGGTTGGCTGTGGTGATAAAGAAGACCTTGCTCAGGTCGAACGGGGCGTCGATGTAATGGTCTCGGAACGTGCCGTTCTGCTCCGGGTCGAGCACTTCCAGCAGAGCAGAGGCTGGATCGCCTCTAAAATCTGCACCGAGCTTGTCGATTTCGTCGAGGACGAAGACGGGGTTGTTCTTTTCAGTCCGCTTCAGGCCCTGAATGATCTGCCCCGGCATGGAGCCGATGTAGGTTCTTCTGTGGCCGCGAATCTCAGCTTCATCCCTCATTCCGCCGAGCGAGATGCGCATGAACTTGCGGTCCATCGCCCTTGCGATCGACTTGCCCAGAGAGGTTTTTCCTGTGCCGGGAGGGCCGTAGAAGCAGAGGATCGGCTGACGCACCGGGCCCTCGCCTTTAACCTTGCGGACTGCAAGGAATTCGATGATTCGATCCTTGATTTTATCGAG
The DNA here is from genome assembly GCA_029824475.1 of Fimbriimonadia bacterium. Classification (GTDB taxonomy): domain Bacteria; phylum Armatimonadota; class Fimbriimonadia; order Fimbriimonadales; family Fimbriimonadaceae; genus JALGXY01. The sequence goes on from JALGYA010000109.1 coordinate 3,167, forward strand.
GCCATAGTGGTCTTCATCAAGCACGGTTCGGGCGTGCTTGAGCTCAAGATTGTCCTCCGATGAGACTGACCAAGGCAGCGCCGACATCGTCTCGACGTAGGTCCGAGCAACGGTGTATTCCGGTGAGCCTGGGCTGATTCGGCGCAGCCGATCAAGCTCGCGAGTGACTGCTTTGAGGGCCTCTTCAGGCATCTCTGCCTCGCTGATTTTCTCCTGCAGCTCTTCAAGATTCTCGCCCGTGCCGTCGTCCTCACCGAGCTCCTTCTGAATCGCTTTCAGCTGCTCCCGGAGATAGTAGTCGCGCTGCGACTTGCTCAGCTCAGCAGAAACTTCGTTTTGAACCTTGGAGGTGAGCTCAAGCACGCGAACCTCACGGCCGAGCATCTGCAGCAGCAGCTTCATTCGGGCCCTCAGGTCGGTCGTCTCAAGGACGTCTTCCTTGTGCTCAACTGAGAAGGGCATGTGGGCCGCGACGAGATCGGCCATCACGTTCGGCTCTTTCACCGATGTCGTGAGCGCGCGCAGCTCATCCGGGAGATTTGGCGCAAGATTGACGGCCTGGTTGAAAAGCGCTGAGACTGATCGCTGCAGGGCCTCCATCTCCTCTTCATCCTCGGGGAGAATCGGCTCTTCGGGGAGGACTTCAACCTTCGCTCGCAGATAAGGCTCTTCGCCGAGCCGCTCAACAATCCGGAATCTGGCGATGCCCTGGACGATCAGCCGGATCGCATCCGGCGCCTTCATAAGCGTCCTGATGATGACGGCGCATCCGTAATCGTAGATGTCGTCGAAATTCGGTTCGTCGGTGCTTGGGTCCTTCTGTGCGATGACGCCGATGATGCGGGTTGATCCGGCAGCGCTGTCGTCGATCAGCTTGACGCTGGCCTCACGGCCGACGCTCAGCGGAGCGATCAGCATCGGATAGATGACCGAGTCGCGCAGAGGGAGAATGTTGAGCGTGTCCGGAACCTCGGGCACGTCGTCTTCTTCCGGATCGATCTCGAGGATTGGATCCAGTTCGTCCAGCAATTCTGGTTCTTCGATGGGGAGGTCTACTTCTGACATCAGCGGCGGATAACGGTTATGGTCTTCTCGACTACGACTGAACTCTCTTCTTGATCACGCTTGGGAAGCAGGATATACAGCAGTCCCGACCGAAAATGGGTCTTGACGCCTTCTGCGAGGATCATCGTGCTCTCAGGAAGGGCGATTTCGCGAGAAAACTCACCGAAATCGATTTCGAGGAGATGGGGAGCAGCGCTCAAAGCGCCCTCGTCATCATCCTCAATTCTTTGGCCGCGGATCACCAAGGCGTTCCGATCGGCATAGTAGCGCAGGGAGACTTCCGATGCACGGACACCGGCTAGCTCTGCTCTGACGAGGAAGAAGTCTTCACTCTCAAGCAGGTCTATCCTCGGCGTCCATCCACGCTGCTGAGCGATGGTGGGGGGAGCGCCGGTGAAATCGCCGCTCAACCACTTAAGCTCATAGCCGAGGTGGGCTATCCAATCCTGCAGTTCCCTGCTGGCCATGACCACATTCTACATGGCGCGAATCGATACGGCAAGCCATCAGGACTTGCGCCCGAAATGCTGCACCCAAACTCGGCCGTAAACGAAGTGCTCCTCGACCGAGATGCCGAGCTCCACAAACTCAGGATTGAGAATGTTCTTTCGGTGGCCCGAACTCTTCATGAGCGCCTTGAGAGCATCTTCAGGCTTGACAAAACCAGAGGCGAGGTTTTCGCCAACTTTGACGTACGGCATATAGCGGCTCGTCCGCATCCGCTGCTTGAACGTCCGCCCCTTGCTGTCTGTGTGAGAGAGGTCGTTCCGGTCCTTGAGATCGACGGCCATGTGGCTGCTGGTCTCGACAAGCAGGCCATTCCATTTGAGCGGTTGAAGGCCAGCGTCAACTCGCTGAACATTCGTCTGCTCGAACATCGTCCGGGCAGCTTCCTCCAGTACCCCACGCTCGGAATCGGGGGCTGGAACCGACGCCCGAGCGGTCACAACTGCAGCCAGAATGGCGCATGTGAATAACCTCTTGACGGCTCGACTTTCCGGCATGAGAACGGCTCCAATTGAGGTGATTCTCGGCCAAAACGGCAGGAATCCCTAGTCTGTTCATTCCATGCCTTGAACCTAAAAGTGAACAAATATTCACGTTTTTGAGGGTTTTCCACACCCGTAGATGTACCTGTGGCGGAGTTTTCCACTTAATTCTACGGGGGCTGGTGTAATTACCGGTTAAAATGGTAGGGCTACGGAGGCGTACGACCGAATGAAGGCCGAAGCTAACAAGAGCGGATTGATGGGTCTGGATAAGACCCTGATTTGGATCATCGCGGCAGCACTGCTGTCAGCGACGGTTTTCTTCGCTCTTTCAATGGCTAAGCCTGGACATTCTGTGTCGGCCAAATCCACAGCAACTGATGGGCTATTGCGCATCGTTCCGCCAGAAGTCGGCTCGTTTGTGAGCCTGCCGAAGGTGGATCTCTCGGGGCAGCCGTTGGAGCCTGCGGACAAGATGTTCGTTGTCTCCCTTGGCGACTGCGAGGATTGTGCGCTGCATCGAATCGATCTCTCGCTGATTCCACAGGACTCAGCAATACCGATCGTCTTTGCCATTTCAAGCGGCAAAGTCGACTGGGAGAAGAAGATGGCGGATGCGGGTCTGTCGGGTCAAATTGTAGAGTTTGAGGACATCTCAAAGGTGCCGGACGCGATGATCGTGAATACGCCATGCGTGGTGTTGATCGACCAGAGCCACTATGTGATCAAGTCCGGACCGCTCAGCCTCTACCCTGACAAGTTCATCAAGGAGACATTGGAAGGATGAAAAAGAAAGGATTCACTTTCATAGAGCTCGTCCTGGCAGCCGCACTCGTTGTGGTGCTGGTGGCGATCCTTACCCCTGTCTTCGTGAAGGCGAAATGGAAGGCCAGTGAACAGGTTTCGGTTGGAAAGATGAAGAAGCTGCATGCGCAGGTTGTTCTCTACCGCGCCGACTGGGACACTGGCGGATACGAGTCGATCAGTGAGATGGGACTGCCCTCAAGAGAGTACGTCATCACCTCACAGCTCGGATTCGGCAATTCAGATTGGGTGAGCCCCTGCTCAGCCAAGCAGAAGGCCGTCTCGACATCCAGGGCCACTGCGTACATGTATTGGCCGTCCGATTCGCTTGGATATATGGATCTCGTCGATGAAGTCAAGGAGCAGGCAGTGATGTTTGCAGACCTTGCCTGTGCAGATCCAAAGAAGCCCATTGGGGCGAAATTCTTAAGCCATCGCGTCCTCGGCATTCGGCTGAGCGGCGAAGTGGTGAATGTGTTGGCACCAGGCGACCCTCGGGTTGTTGATTGGTGGCGCGACGTTCAATAACATCGAAACCAAACCGAAACCAAACCGAATTGGTTGGAGAAAACAAAAATGCTCAAAATCACGAAACTCGCGGGTCTGACAGCTGCCGTTATTGCAATGGCACTCGCTGCAGTCCAGACGAGCCAAGCGTCAGACACGTCTGACTGTACAGTCCCGGACAACCTTCCGGTCTGTGAAATCCTCGTCATGGCATCGGATTACGAAAGAGTCTGCTGCAGCGTCGAAGGCGGCTTCTGCTACGAGCTCCGAGCTCGAGTATTGGCCTGCAAATCACCAGGCAGCGGCGGAAAGCACGTCTACGGCTCAGTTGAATACATGCGGGTCGATTTCACCGATTACCCGTCCTACTGCACCAGCGTAAAGTGCAAATACTAAGATCAGATCGTCAATAGCTGCATGAGTGCATCAGAGCCGTCCCCAGAGGGGCGCTCGACTCGACAGCTCGGTTTGGTCTTGGGAGCGGCCTGTGCGGTCGCTTTGACAAGCTACGCGGTCTGGCAATATCGCCAGCCGAAAACGCTTGACGAAGCAGCCGTGCAGGCGCTTTCGTGCTTCATTGCCGCTGATTCTTCGTGCCTCTACGGCCTGGAAAACAGGCAGGAGACTGACACGCTTGGCCTGAGCAAGGCGCAGTTCAAAACTGTGCTTGATGACTATGTCTTTCCGGCCTTTGAAGGATGGTCTGCCGATGGTGAGCCGGACCATGAGCACTCAGAAGAGCAGGGCATCTACAAGATCCGCCAGTCATTCCTTTCCCAAGACGACGATCCGTTCGACGTGACCCTCGTTGTCGACGCGACCGATGACGGGCCCAGGCTGTTCATCCTGAACCAGCTCATCTTCGCGGCTGCCCTCGTCCAAAGTGAGGACATAGGCACGTATCAATTCTTGGTTGGAGAAGAGGGCAAAGATATGCTCCGCCGGGCCATTGAAAGAGACAAGGCCACGCTCGAGGGCCTTGGGCTCAAGGGCATCTCGGCTGCACGGCCAGGTTCAAAGCTCGAAACCTGGGATGAGTTTATCCGTGATCATCTGACAGCCGACCCGGACCATGCCGATCACGAAGACGGGGAATCGGGCGGGTAATCTCGACGCCAGGCAGCTCAGTCCATGTCCGAACAACCGGCCTCAAATGATGAGAGAAAGACTGAGCAGGTCAAGTCTTACCTCAAGAGCTTCTCGCGGCCGAGCTATCACGTCAAGAGCCTAATTGAAGACTTCCAGAAGGCCAGGCATGGTCTCGCCAACTGGGACCTTGACGAACTCAACACCGACCGAGACGCCTTCGCCGGAGCGTTCAGAGGCCGCCTCTTCTCGACTTATCTGCTTTCCGGGTTCATCGGTGCGCTAGGCGTGGTGACTGGCCAGGTCACGCAGTACGTCACCGCCAGCCCGTATCTGGGGTTTTTCGTCGGGCTATTGGGAGCAAACCTGTTCGCCACGATCGCCTTTCAGGCGATCTGGGCTTCGGCCCACGCGAAGATGTACTCAACAAAAGGCGCCACGTTTTGGACAAAGTTCATCGCGCTTGAAAGGGACATCCTTCCCCTGCAGTGGGATGGCTTCCGGCTGGCATTCCTGCTGATCACGCTGACCGCGCCGATCATGCTTGGAGCCATCTGGCTCGCCTTACGATACGCACCAGATGCGGCCGTGATCATCCCGTTCCCCGTCATCAGTGCTGGGCTGGAGATGATCATCGTCCATTCATCGCTCATCCGCATCATGGGCGACCTGTTTGAGCGCCACTCGTGGAAGATTGCTGACCGGCACCTGCTTTAGAGCTGTGCTAGCTTCTCTGCAATGAGTCCCGCCGCTTCCGGCTTGGCCGCAGCCAGGGCTCTCTTGCTCATGCTGGCTAGCCGATCAGGATCCTGGATCAGTTCTGCAGTGAGTTCACCCGCTTGATCCAAAGTGGAAGCACGCACGCCAATCCCCTCCTCAACCAGGAAATCAGCGTTCCCCTCTTCCTGGCCCGGAATTAAGAATGGCTCGGCAACGAGGAATGGGCAGCCAGCAGCCAAGGCTTCTGATGTTGTGAGGCCGCCCGGTTTTCCAACTAGGAGATCACAGGCTCTCATCAGGCTCGCCATCTCTTCGATCTCGGCGTGACCCCAAATCTTCATCTTCATGTCGAGCTTCTCGGCTGCGCGCCCTGCCGCAGCCTCCGCGGACGCGTTCCAGCCACAGGCCACTGCTGCCTGGATTCCAGGTGATTGCTCGGCGATTCTCGTCAGCAGCTGCTCCAAGGGGCCGCCACCGATACCGCCGATGGTCACAAGGATGGTCGGCATTTCAGGGTCCAAACCAAGCTTCGCCCGCGCCTCTGCCTTAGTCTCTTCAGTGCGGAAAGCCGGGTGGATGGGGATGCCGGTGACCGTCGTTCGCTCGCCCGATCCAGGAACACGCTCCTCAAGGACAGTCTTGCTCCATTCTGAAGGCACAAACCAGTGATCCGGCTCACCGCGAAGCCACATGCTGTGAGGATAGAGGTCCGTGACGACCGCGGCCATTCTCAGCCCAGAACTCTTCTGCCTCCAAGCGTCGATTCGAGGCTGAGGAAGGGAGTGCGTACAGACAATCCAGTCCGCCTGACGATCATCCAAGTATTGATCCAGCCCTCGGCAGAAGACCATGTCGAGCCAGCACTGGAAGCTGTATTTCCATCCAGGGCTGTCTGAGTCCTTGTAGAGGCTGCCCGAGGGCTCCGGCCTTCTTCTGACCAGCAGCTCATAGCCGCCTCGATACCAGGCTTGAAATGCCCTGGGCGTCAGGTCCAGCACATCGAGATATTCAGCTTCGTGGGCACGGGCGTCGAGCTCCACTTCAAGTGCCTTGGCTGCCGAAATATGGCCCTTTCCCGTAGAGGCCGACGCCAATATGATGCGGCTCACCGCGCACGTCTCCGCATGATCATGTAGGTTCGCCAGATCCTCAGC